>JAADEN010000003.1 GCA_013153375.1 Chloroflexota bacterium
ACCCTGATAGGCCAGCGCGATGAGGGTGCGGTACGCGTCCTTGAAGTCCGCGCGCAGGCGGTCGGGCGCGGTGTCGGTGTAGCGCACCGGCGCGAGCACCCAGGCGATGAACAGGCCCAGGCCAAAGCCCAAAAGCAGGCCGGTGAGCAGATAGCCGTGGCCCCGCCGCGGGGGACGCTCGCGCCGCGGCCGGCGTGCAGGCGTGCGGTGCAAGGTCATGGCGCGGCCTCCGTCGCCGCGCCGCGCAGGGCTTGCAGCAGGTTGCGCATGCGGTGCAAGTCCGCGGGGCCGTAGCCCACCTGGGCCGCGTAGCGCAAGGCTTGCTCCACCTGGGCCACCGGATCGCCGCCCAGCAAGGCCAGGTAGCGGCGGGCCATGTCCAGGTCGCCGGTGGCCTCCCAGGCCTCGGCCACCATGAGCACGAAGTCGGCCTTGTAGTCCTGGCGCAGCGTGTCGGGGCTGGTGTCAATGTAGCGCACGGGGCGCACCACCCAGCCGTAGTAGAGCCCCGCGGCCAAACCGATCAGAATGCTCAAGACGAAGAACAGCCAGCGCCGACGCCGGTGAGGATCCATGCACACACCTCGCAACATCGCGGCTTCCCGCCGCGCGGGGATTGTAACACGAGTTGACAGGGCCGGGATTTCAGTCGCTGCTCGCCACGACCTGCTGCAAGGGCAGATACACGCCTTTGAAACGCCGCGGCGGGCGCTTGACCTCGGGGCACTTCCACACATCGCCCGGATGCCGGTAGCGCAGTTCCGCGAAGGTGGGCAGAATGCCGCACGCGAAGCAGCGGTTCCGGCAATCGATGCGGGTCTTGCGTTGCTGGCTCCACAGGTAGTCCTGGGCCAGATACTGCTTGGTCACCGCGATGCTGATGTGATCCCACGGGAAGGGCTCGTCGATGGGGCGCTCCCGATGCACATAGAAGGCCGGGTCCAGCCCCTCCTCCGCGAAGGCCTCCAGCCACGCGTCGTAGGCCAGGTGATCGTTCCAGGCGTCGAACTTGGCGCCTTTCTGCCAGGCGCGGTAGATGACCCGCGCCAGGCGGCGGTCGCCCCGGGTGAGCCAGGCCTCGAGCATGGTCTCCCGGGGGTCGTTGAGGTTGAGTTTCAGCCCCCGGCCGCGGGCCTCGCGGCGCAGCAGGTCCTGCTTGGCCTGGATGGTGGCGACCCGGTCCGCGGGCACCCACTGGAAGGGCGTGTGGGGCTTGGGCACGAAAGTGCTCACGCCCAGGTGCACCTTGGCCCGGCCGCCCAAGATGCGGCGGCCTTCCCGCAGCACGGCCTTGCCCAGTTCCGCGATGGCCCGCACATCGTCCAGGGTCTCGGAAGGGTGGCCGATCATGAAGTACAGTTTGATGGTGGGCCAGCCCCGCCGGTAGATCTCCCGCACCGTTTCCATGAGTTGCGCGCTGCTCACGGGCTTGTTGATGATCTCGCGCATGCGCTCCGTCGCGGCTTCGGGGGCCAGGGTGAAGCCCCGCCGCCGGGTCGGGCCCAGGGCCTCCATGAGTTCCACCGAAAAGGTCTCGATGCGCAGCGAAGGCAGGGAGATGGCGATGCGCTTGTGGCCGAAGCGTTCCACCACGGCCCGCACCAGGGGCAGGATGTGGGTGTAGTCGGACGAGGAGAGGGAGAGCAGGCCCACCTCGTCGAAGCCCGTGGCCGCCAGGCCCTCCTCGATGGCCGCCAGGATCTCGTCCACCGAACGCTCGCGCACGGGGCGGGTGACCATGCCCGCGTGGCAAAAGCGGCAGCCCCGGGTGCAGCCCCGGGTGATCTCGATGGGCAGGCGCTGGTGCACGGTCGCGATGTAGGGCACCACGAAGCGGGTGGGCGGCGGCGGCAGTTTGGGCACGATGCGCTTGACCACGGGCAAAGGCGCGTCGTCCACCACCGTGCGGATGCCCGCGAACACGCCCTGAGCGTCGTAAGTGGGCTCGTAGAACGCGGGCACATACACGCCCCACAGGCGAGAGAGGCGGTGAAGCAGTTCCTCCCGGGACGCGCCCTCGGCCTTCCAGGTCTTGTACACATCCAGGATCTCGTGGATGACCTCCTCGCCCTCGCCGATGACGAACGCGTCGATGAAGGGGGCCATGGGCTCGGGGTTGAAGGTGGCGTGGCCGCCGGCGATGACCAGCGGATGGGCCGTGGTGCGCTCTGCGCTCCAGATGGGCACGCCGCCCAGGTCGAGCAGGTTCAGCGCGTTGGTGAACAGGGACTCGTACGGCAGCGTGATGCCGACGATGTCGAACGCGGCCAGCGGATGGCGGCTCTCCAGGGAATACAACGGCAGCCCGGCCCGCCGCAGTTCGTCCTCCATGTCGGTCCAGGGGAGGAAGACCCGCTCGGCCAGCGCGTCCGCGCGGCGATTGATCTGGTCGTACAGGATGGCCAGCGCCAGGTTGGACATGCCCAGGTCGTAAATGTCCGGGAACGCCAGCGCGACCCGCACGGCCACCTGATCCCAGTCCTTGACCACTTGATTGAGTTCGCCGCCCGTGTAGCGCGCCGGTTTGCTCACCCGCGGCAGCAAAAATTGCAGACGCTGGGTCACGCGCTCGGGGGTCCAAAGGGATTGCATCGCCTTCACCCAAACCGAGAGATGCCTGCCAAGGGCCCTTATTATACAAGACAACCCCCTTTCGCAAACCAAAAAGGCCCCAATCGTTTATATCTCTCTTGCATTCCCTTTATCACCCGCTTATAGACGCGGCGCATTATAAAAACAACTTTGAACTCATCCCAACCGAGGAGGTATTCCCATGCGCACATTCCGCATGATTCTCATTGCGGTGCTCGGTTTGTTGCTCGGGTATGTGGTCGGCAGTTTCTTCGCCTTCCAGCGGGGAACGCTGCTGATTCGCACCACCCCGGCCTCGCCCATCGTGGTGGGCGCGTTCTACGACCGCGAGGACCACGCGCTGGTGTATCTGGTCTCCAACCCCGGCGCGGTGCCGCTCAAGGTCGTGGGGCACTCGCTCATCTTCACGCCCGGCGAGGAGAGCCAGGAGCCCGCGTACCGTCTGGTGGACATCCCTTCGGATGTGGACCTGCCGCCCTTCCAGGTGGTGCAGGTGGTGCTGGATCTGAAGGCCGGCTCGCAGGAACTGCTGCCCGGCGATGTGCTGGCGGTCACCCTGAACTACACGCATCCGTACTCGCCGGACCTGTACGCGGTGGCCCACACCACGGTCATCACCGAGGATCTGCTCCAGCACACCGCGCCGGCGGCCATTCCCACCAGCACCCCGCAAGCCTCGCCAACCCCGTGACGCACAGGAGGAACGACCATGATTCGCAAGATTTGGTGGGTCATTCTGGCCCTGTTGGTGTTCATCTTGCTGCTCGTGTGGTGGCTGCCCTCCCTGCTGGTGGGCTTGCTGCCGCATGAGGTGGCCTTCCTCGTGGGCCTGCTGGGCTTCTTCCTCCTGGGTCAGGCCTACATCTGGGAACTCGGCTGGACGGTCTGGCTCCTGCGCACCTGGCGCGCGGAGCAGATGGGCCAGGAGGAAGCCCAGGAACGCCTGGCCCAGCGGGTCGGCGTGCCCGGCACGGTATGGTTGGCCTTGTGGCAGGCCTGGCAAACCGCCATGGGGCCCCGCCGCGCCTTCTTCTACGGCCTGGTGGGCTTCACCGGCCTGCTGCTGCTGGTCTTCCACCTGGGGATGATCCCCTCGTCCCTGTTCCTGGCGGTGTGGACGGGCTTCTTCCTGGGCGCGGTGGTGGTGGCCTTCTTGACCTGGGCCCTGGAGGAGGCCGTCGCGGACCTGGCCGAGGAGACCCTGCTGGCCGGTCCGTGACGGGGCCGATCGCGGTCAGGCCGGAGACGGCCCCCGCGATCTTTTGTGTGACCTTTGGGAGGATGGAGGATGGAGGCCCGGGCGACGGTTCGTTCGTCCGGGCCTCGCGCTTTCACTGGCTCACCCAGCCGGCGGCCAGATCGTCGGCCTGCGCGGCCGCGATGCCCTTTTCCACATCCACTTTCGAGAGCATCCACGCGCCCGCGATGAAGAACACCACCAGGGCCAGGATGCTCAACCGGCTGTTGGAGAACTTGTCGCTGAGCACGCCGAACAGCAGCGGGCCCATCAGCCCCGCGAACTTGGCGCTCACGCTGAAGAAGCCGAAGAACTCCGACGACTTGCTGCGCGGGGTCAGGCGGCTGAACAGGGAGCGGCTCAGGGCCTGACTGCCGCCCTGGACCATAGCCACGGCCGCGCCCAACAGCCAGAAGTGCCAGCCCTGGCTCATGAAATAGCCGCCGATGGAGATCAGCACATACACCAGGAGGGCCAGGTAGATGCCCCGCTTGGTGCCGATGCGCTTGGCCAGGTAGCCGAACGCGATGGAGAAGGGGATGCCCACGAATTGCACCATGAGCAGGGTGCCGATGAGGTCGGTGTCGCCGATGCCGATCTCCGCGCCGTAGATGGTGGCCATCTTGATGATGGTGCTGATGCCGTCGTTGTACAGCCAAAACGCGATGAGGAACTTGAACAATTCCCGATAGCGGCGGATGTGCGCGAAAGTCTCGCCCAACTGGCGAAAGCCGGCCACCACGGGGTTCATCCCCGCCAGTTCGGGCCGCGCCACATGGGGCGGTTCGGGCACCCACTTCCACAAGGGGATGGTGAACAGGAACCACCACACGGCCACGGTGAGGAAGGAGAGCCGCGTCATCAACCCGGCCTGGCCCTCGGGAGCCAGCATGATCATGGCCAGGTTGACGGCCAAAAGCAGGCCGCCGCCCAGATACCCCGCCGCGTAGCCCCAGGTGGAGACCAGATCCACCTCGTCTTCGGTGGTGATGTGGGGCAGCAGGGAGTCGTAGAACACATTGGCCCCTGCGAAACCCACATTGGCCAGGATGTAGAACAGCGAGGCTTTGAGCCAATCGCCGGTGTAAACGAAGTAGAGCAGCGCGGTGCCGAAGATGCCCAGCAGGGCGAACGCGGTCAGAAAACGCTTCTTGCCCCCGCGTTGGTCCGCGATGGCGCCCAGAATGGGGCTGAGCACGGCCACGATGAACAGCGCGATGAAGGCCGTGTAAGCCCAGTACGCGGTGGCCTTGGTTCCCGTCAGGCCGCCGCCGGTGGCGATCTTGTGGTAATACACGGGCAGAATGGCGGCCATCACCGTGGTGGCGAAGGCCGAATTGGCCCAATCGTACATGACCCAGCCGAAAATGGCCTTTTTCTTCTCGGCCGCGGTCCGAAACAGGGCTGGCAAGTTCATGGGCGTTCTCCTGGCTTGGGCTATGTGCTTTAACACCCGCCGCGGGGAGGCGTTGCTCAGCACGCGAACGGCCCGCGTCGCGCGCGACGCGGGCCGTGAGGTCACAAGAAAAGGTCGCCGGTGAGGAGGGCGTCCTCACTCATGCAGACAGCCCTCCCTCCTCGTGGGCCGTCGAGCCGCCGTCGGTGGCCAGGCGCTGATACACCCGGAACTCCACCGTCAGCCGCTGGAAGTATTGCCCATCCGGGCCGGTGTCGAATTCGCACTCCACGATGTGGGCTTCCAGTTGCAACTTCTCGGTCTCCAGGATCAACTTCTGGCCCGGGCTCGCGACCATGACCGCGCCCTTGGCCTCCAGGCGCTGACGGGTTTCCTCGTCCTGATAGGCTTCGGGCGTGCACAGAATCGCGGTCTCGGTGCGGATGTCGGCCTTGTCGAACAGCCAGACCTCAAAGGCCTTCACATACTTGGGCTGCCCTTCGGTGGCCTCCGAAATGCTCAGGCCGGCCTCGCCCAAGAACTCGCCGCTGGCCGTGTCGATGGAGAAGGACTCGTCGAAGTAATCGTCGCCCAGCGTATAAGTCGTGCGGTAGGAGGAGATGGGCGCCGGCCCGCCCTCCGCGATGAGGGGCTGCACGGCCTCGCGCGCCGTCTGCCCCTGGCCTTTGCTGGCCATCTTCTTGCCCAGGAACAGAATCGCGCCCAGGGCCAGCAAGCCCACCAGGATGACCAGGCACAGGCCCAGCCAGCCGAACGGCGATTTGGCCGCGGCCGCGCCCGTTTGGGTCGCGGACGCGCCTCCGCCCGCGGCCATCGGCGCGACCACCACGGCCTTGAAGCGAGCGATGTCCGCGGGGTTCAGATAGCCGGGGTCTTGTTCCACCTGCTGGAGCACCTTGTCCGCCTCGGGGCCCAAACCCTGATAGCGCACCCGGGCCAACTCCACATTGCCGTTGGCGGTGAAGGATTCGATGACCATGCGCAAGTAGTCGGCCCGCCAGGAGGGTTCCAAATGTTGCGGGGCCGCGTTGACCCACTTGACCGGTGCGATGCCCCAGCCGAGCACGAACCAGCCGAACAGCACGCCGATGACAAAAATGACCAACCAGGTCTTCCAGGGCAGGGATTTCATCATTTCTTTGACGCCTTCAAATAGTGCGCCCATAGCCGCTCTCCCTAAGTGTGCAGAAGGCCCTCTTGGAGGCCTTGCGACCTGAAACCAAGCATAACTTGCCTAAATTGTAAACCAAATCCCAAAAATATGCAACACCCACGCGCCCGCGCCTCACACCACGATGTTCACCAGTTTGCCCGGCACATAGATGACCTTGCGCGGCTCCCGCCCCGCGAGGCGCTTTTGCACCGCGGGCCGCGCCAGGGCCTGGGCCACGGCCTCGTCCTCCGAGATGCCCACGGGCACCTGGATGCGATCCCGCACCTTGCCGTTGACCTGCACCACCAGGGTGACCTCCTCCTCCTGCAGCGCGTCGGGGTCGGCCTCGGGCCAGGGCTGCGTGTGGATGGAGTACGGCTTGCCCAGCACCTCGACCCACAACTCCTCCGCGATGTGCGGCGTCACGGGCGCCATCAGCCGCAGATAGACATCCAGAGCCTCGTCCCACTCGGGCGTGCCCACCACGCCGGCCTGACGGGCCTGCTGCATGGCGTTGAGCAACTCCATCAGCGCGGCCACGATGGTGTTGAACTCGAAGTTCTCGAAGTCGCGGGTCACCCGCTGGATGGTCTGGTGCACCTTGCGCCGCAGCGCGCGGCGGGCCTGAGGTTGGGGGGAACCCTCCGGTGCGGCCGCGCCCGCGGTCTCGGTCACCAAATTCCACACCCGCCGCAGCCAGCGTTCCACGCCCTGGATGTTCTTGCTGTCCCAGGGGCCGCCTTTGTCCCAGCGGGCGAAGAACATCAGATAGGCCCGCACCGTGTCCGCGCCGTAGTGGGCCACCAGGTCGTCGGGATCCACCACATTGCCCTTGGACTTGGACATCTTCTCCACGCCCAGGTGGTAGATCAGATCCAAATGGGTGGCCTGCTCCTTGCCCGGCACATGGACGCGGGTGTTCTCGTCCACCTGCACCACCACCAACTGGGCGTGCTTTTCGGGGTCGTTGTCCGCGGGGTCGTAGGGGTTGACCCGCACCTTGAGGCTGGTCTCGTCGCGGCCGTACACCTCGCCGCGGATTTCATCCTCGCCTTTGTAGAACGACGGCCATTGCTCCCGCGGCGTGCCGTAGGGCAGGGCCTCGATCTCCTCCGCGTGGAAGGTCGTGTCGTGCCAATGGCCGCGCACGATGACGAAGTGGCCGTCGCGGGGCTCGCCCAGCACCATGCCCTGGTTGCGCAGTTGCATCATGGGCTCGTCGCCGTGGACGATGCCCATATCCCGGGCCGCCTTGTGGAAGAAGCGCACATACAGCAGGTGCATGGTGGCGTGCTCGATGCCGCCCGTGTAGGTGTCCACCGGGAACCAGTAGTCGTACTCTCGCTTGTCGAAGGGCCAGTTTTGCTCCCACGGCCCCAGGTAGCGCAGGTGATACCACGACGAGTCCATGAACGTGTCCATGGTGTCGGTCTCCCGCTCCGCGGGGCCGCCGCACACGGGGCAGGTGGTCTGCTTCCAGGTGGGATGGAACTTGAGCGGGCTCTCGCCCGTGGGTTTCCACTCCACATCCTCGGGCAGTTCCACGGGCAGTTGGTCCTCGGGCACCGGGTTCCAGCCGCACTTCTCGCAATAAACCATGGGGATGGGCGTGCCCCAATAGCGCTGCCGCGAAATCAGCCAGTCCCGCAGGCGGTAGTTGACCGCGCGCTTGCCGATGCCGCGTTCCTCCAGCCACTCGATGACCTTCATGATGCCGGGGTCGTCCCAGCCCTTGCCCTTGACGATGCGGGTGCCGCTCAGCGGGCCGCTGTTGGCCATGACGCCGGGGCCGGTGTACGCCTCGGTCATGGTGGCCGCGTCCAGCGGGATGGGGTTGCCCTCCTCGTCCAGCGGGTAGATGACGGGCCGGATGGGCAGGCCGAACTTCTTGGCGAACTCGAAGTCCCGCTGGTCGTGTGCGGGCACGGCCATGATCGCGCCGCTGCCGTAGGACATGAGCACATAGTCCGCGGCCCAGATGGGGATGCGCTCGCCGTTCACGGGGTTGATGGCGTACGCGCCGGTGAACACGCCCGTCTTCTCCCGTTCTTCGGCCATGCGCTCCACATCCGAAACCCGCGCGGCCTGAAAGCGATAGTCCTCCACGGCCTGCCGGTATTCGGGCGGCACGATTTCGTCCAGCACAGGATGCTCGGGCGCGATGACCATGAAGGTCGCGCCCCACAAAGTGTCGGGGCGGGTGGTGAAGACCTCCAGTTCGTGGCCGTGCTCGGTGCGGAAGATCACCGTCGCGCCCTCGGAGCGCTCGCCGATCCAGTGGCGCTGCAGGGTCTTGACCCGCTCGGGCCAGTCCAGGCCGTCGAAGCGCTTGAGTTCCTCCGCGTAATCGGTGATGCGGAAGAACCATTGGGCCAGGTTCTTCTTGATGACCGGCGTGCCGCAGCGTTCGCACACCCGCTCTTCGCCGATGACCTGCTCCCGGGCCAGGGTGGTGTTGCACTTGGGGCACCAGTCCACGGGCGCTTTCTTGCGATAGACCAGGCCGTGCTTGTAGAACTGGATGAACCACCACTGGTTCCACTTGTAGTATTCGGGGTCGCAGGTGACCACCTCGCGGCGCCAGTCGAACATCGCGCCCATGCTGCGCAACTGCTTGCGCATGTGCTCGATGTTCTGGTAGGTGGAAATCTTGGGGTGGATGCCCGTCTTGACGGCCGCGTTTTCCGCGGGCAGGCCGAACGCGTCGAAGCCCATGGGGAAGAGCACATTGTAGCCCTTCATGCGCATGAAGCGGGCCCGCGCGTCCGAAGGGGTCATGGCATACCAGTGCCCGATGTGCAACCGGCCCGAGGGATAGGGGAACATGGTGAGCGCGTAGTGCTTGGGCTTGTCGGGGTCGATGTCGCTGTGGTACAAACCGTCGGCTTCCCAGCGGGCCTGCCATTTGGGTTCGATCTGGCCGGGATCATAAGAACGGGGCATGGCGTACCTCCTGCCGAAAAAGGTGCGGGGCGGGGCCATCAAAAAAGCCCTCGTCCCGTCAGGGACGAAGGCTTAGCCTCCGCGGTACCACCCTGGTTGCCGGGGCGCGGGGCCCCGACCCCTCTGGCGCGCTAACGGGCGCAACCCGGCGCGGGCTGAGCCCACAGGCGTGGGGTTCACCCGCGCGGCCTGCCGCGTGGGACGCGGCGGCGGGCGAGTTCGGCCTGAGGCGCTCCGTGGGCGCCGTTGCCGGGCTCGCACCCTCCCCGGCTCGCTGACGGATGGCCTACTACTCCCGCCCTGGCCGTACTGGCGGCGGTCGTGTGCAACCGGCCCCAAGTATACCGTAGCGCGCCGCGCGCGTCAATTCGTTTTGCCAGCGCGGAGGCGGTCACTTGATCGAAATCTCTTCCCGCCCTTGACGCCCGTCCGGGCTGCCCCTAAAATGAAGCCGACCGGATGACCGTGGGTCTGCCTCGCGTGGAGGGGAGGCATGCTTCAG
>JAADEN010000183.1 GCA_013153375.1 Chloroflexota bacterium
GGCTGGCGGGTGCAGGTGGACCCCATCAGCCTGTTGTGACGGGCCCGGCCTAAAGTTCGTCCTCTTCCCCCAGCACCCGACGCATGGCCCGAAACTTGAGGTCAATCTCCTCCCATTCGCGCTCTGGATCGGAATCGGCCACGATGCCCGCGCCCGCGTAGAGCAAAGCCGCGTTGGCGCGCAGCACCGCGCAGCGAATCGCGCCCACGAATTCGCCGTCGCCGTTGGGGGTCACCCACCCCAGCGGGGCCGCGTACCAGCCCCGGGGCACGGGCTCGTGCGCCGCGATGAAAGCCAGGGCCGCGGCGCGCGGGTACCCGCCCAGCGCGGGCGTGGGATGCAGCCGCTCCACGGCCTCCCACACCCCCGGCCGACGCAGCAGGCCCCGAATGGGGGTGTAGAGGTGCTGGATGTTGGCGTATTGCCGCACCTGGGGCTCGGGGGGCACCTCCAGGGTCTCGGTCAAGGGGGCCAGGGCCTCGCGGATGGCCTGCACCACCCAGGCGTGCTCGTGCCGGTCCTTGGCCGAAGCCAGCAGGGCCGCGGCCAGCGCGGCGTCCTCCGCGGGGTCGCGGCCCCGGGCGATGGAACCGGCCAAGGCCATGGTCTCCAGGCTCCGGCCGCGCACGCGCACCAGCAGTTCGGGCGAAGCGCCCACGAACGCGGTGAGATCCGCGCCCGGACGGTACAGAAAGCGATAAGTGCGCGGATAGGCCCGGTCGAGCCGCGTCCAGACGGCCTCCCAGGGCGGGGGCGCGTGCCAACGCAGGCGCTGAGTGCGGGCCAAGACCACCTTGTGCAGCGCGCCGCGGCGCAGGTGTTCCAGCGCATCCCGCACCAGCGCGCGCCACTGGGCGCGCGTCATGCCCTCCTCGTCAGCCAGCCGCGCGGGCCAGGGCCGCGGACGCGAGCGGGCCGTCGCGGTCTGCGACGGCCAGCGGGGAACTTCGTCGGCCCGGGTGAGCACGGTGAGCCAGGCCCGCCCGGTCGGGCTTTGGGCGTACAGATAGCGGGGCAGAAAGAAGCGCGCGTGCCCGAACGCGGTCCACCAGCCCTGCGAAGGCCGGGGACGGGGATCGAAGGCAAATCCGCCGAACCAACGCGGCTCAGCCTCGGGGGGCGCTTCCACCGCGTCCGCGGCCCAGGTCCACCCACCGGCCTCGACCGCGGCGCGCACCCGCGCGTAGCGGGCCGCGCCCTCCGCGTGCACCTGCTGCGCCGCGCCCCAGGCCACATAGCCCCAGCCCGCAGGGGTCCACCACACCCACACGGGCGGGTGAACCTGCGCCAACCACCGAGAAACCGGCCACACCGGCCAGGGGCGCCGATGGGCCCGCCAGACAGGGGGGAAGGGCTCCGCGTGGGCGGCCATGCGATCTCCTGCACCTCGGACGATAGGAAGCCCGCGGCCCCACGCACGGCACCGCGGGCAGGCAAACAGCGCAGGGATATTATAATCCCTCGGGCGCGGCCGTTCGGCCCGCGCGCAGGTTGGGCCTGGTCGGAGAGGTGCGACATGGACATCGAGGTGCTGTTTGCCGACGCGCAGGTCTTGGTGGTGCACAAGCCCGCCGGGCTGCTGGCCGCGCCGGCCGGCGCGGGGCAGAGCCAGCATCCGCACCTGCCGGGGCTGTTGCGCGCCTCGTGGGGGCCCGTGTGGGTGGTGCATCCGCTGGAGCGCGGGGCCAGCGGCGGGATGGTGCTGGCGCGCACCCCCACGGCCCGCGCCGCGCTCCGCCGCGCCTTCGAGGCCGGCGACGCGTATCTGGTCTTCCACGCGCTGGTGCGCGGCGACCCGCCCTGGAAGGAGCGCCGCGTGACCCTGCCCTTGCGCGTCCAGGTGGGACGGCGCAAACGCACGGTGATCGACCCGCAGCGCGGGCGCGCGGCCCGGACCGATGTGCGCGTGCTGGCGCGCTTTGGGTCGCACGCGCTGGTCGAAGTCCGGCCGTGGACCCGCTGGCGTCATCAGATTCGGGCCCACCTGTTCGCGCTGGGGCACCCCATCGCGGGCGATCCCCTGTACGGCCCCGGGCCGCAGCCCTCGGATCCCCTGGCGGGGCTCGCGCTCCACGCCCGGCGGGTGGTGTTTCCCCATCCCGTCACGGGCGAGGAGCGCCGCGTCACCGTGCCCTACCCGGAAGCCTGGGCCCGCGCGCTGGACGCCCTCCATTGGGAGAAGGCGCTGTTGGGACGCGCGAAGCCCGAGGCGCGCGGCCGTGCGCGCGGACGGCGTCCGAAATGAGATTCGAGCCTGTGTCTGGGGGACGGAGGGTGGAAGGCGATCCCCTGGGTTCGGCGGGGGCGGTCTGTAAGCCGCATTCTGTACCTGAACGCGCGTCGCCTGGCCGGGGGTGCGGCCAGGGTACCGCGCTTCAGGCGGTGGTCATCTCTCTGGGCCTGGGGTCTCCCCCAGGCTCAAGCGGCCTACCCGGCGCTCGAGGGGTGCGGGCCACACCCCGGCGCGGCCTCGGCCGCGCGCTCGCGCCTGTTTGGCCTTGCTCCGGGCGGGGGTTGCCTGGCCGCCGGGGTTGCCCCCGACGCCGGTGGGCTCTTACCCCACCTTTTCACCCTTGCCCGCACCCGCGTGGTCACGCGGGCCGCTGGCGGTCTGTTTCTGTGGCCCTGTCCGAGGGGTTGCCCCCTCCCGGGTGTTACCCGGCGCCCTGCCCTGTGGAGTGCGGACTTTCCTCTGCACGGCCGGGAGCCGTGCAGCGACCACCCGACCGCCCCCCACCGAACCCTTGCACTTTGATTATACGCACCCTGGGGCGGGCGTCAAGTCGGTCCAAAGGGCGCTCCATTTTCCTTGGCCCAGGGCCAGATTATGGTATACTATCCGGTCGCTGCCCTCGGGCGGCCATCTCAGAACACACGCTTCCTGACTCGGGGCGGGCGTGCCGGGGTGTGGTTGGTGGCTCCCCCACCGACGGCTTCGGTCCGACCCGGGGACGACGGAAGCGGAGGCATAACGCAGGAGGAATCCATGCCCCCCATCGTGTCTCTCAAGACGCTCCTTGAGAGCGGCGTCCACTTCGGCCATCGCATCAACCGGCGTCACCCCAAGATGACGCCCTACATCTTCACCGCCCGCAACGGCGTGCACATCATCAACCTCCAACTCACCCAAAAGGCCCTGCGCGAGGCGTACAACCTGATTCGGGACACCGTGGCCCAGGGCGGCACGGTGCTCTTCGTGGGCACCAAGCGCCAGGCCCAGGACATCATCGCGCAGGAGGCCACCCGCGCGGGCATGCCGTATGTGAACTACAAGTGGCTGGGCGGCATGCTCACCAACTGGCGCACCATCAGCCAGCGCATCCGCTACCTGGAAGAACTGGAGCGCATGCGCGACAGCGGCGAGTTGGATCGGCTGACCAAGAAGGAAGCCCTCATGGTGCGGCGCAAGATCGAGCGCCTGCAATCCCGTCTGGGCGGTATTCGCACCATGACCCGGCTGCCCGACATCGTGTTCGTGGTGGATGTGTGCCGGGAAGAGACGGCCATCAAAGAGGCCAACCGGTTGGGCATCCCCGTGGTGGCCATGGTGGACACCAATTGCGACCCCAGCCGCGTGGACTATGTCATTCCGTCCAACGACGACGCGATTCGGGCCATCAAACTCATCGTGGGGCTGATGGCCGACGCGGTCATCGAAGGCAAGCAACTGCGGGCCAAGGAAGAGGCCGAGCAGCAGGCCGAGGAGCCCGTGGAAGTGGGCGAGCCTCTGCCCGTGGAAGAGGTCAGCGACGAAGAGTTGCTGGGCGAGTCCACCCTGGCCAAGATTCGGGCCGAGCAGCAGGCCCAACAGCCGGAAGGCGAGGGCCAGGCCGAGGCCGCGGGTGAGGCCCAGGCTGCGGAGGCCCAGGAGGCTCCGGCCGAGGCCGAGGAAACGCCGGCCCAAGCCGACCAGCCCGCAGCCGAGGCTCCGGCCGAGGCCGAAGCCGAGGAAGAGGCTTCCTCCGCCGACGCCGAGCCCCCGGCCGCGGACGACGCGCCCGCGGCGTGAACCAAGTATGAACTTTCGCCGGGCGGGGCAGGCCGCGAACCTCCCCGCCCGGGCCGCGAACCTTCCATCCTCTCGAAAGCAAGGAGAAACGACCCATGGGCATTTCTGTCGAACAAATCAAGGCGTTGCGTGCGGCCACCGGCGCGGGCATCCTGGACTGCCGCAAGGCGCTGGAAGAGGCCGGCGGCGACTTCGACAAGGCGGTGGAGATCCTGCGCAAGAAAGGGCTGGCCAAGGCCGCCAAGAAGGCCGGTCGGGAAGCCAGCGAGGGCGTCATCGAGACTTATGTCCACGGCGGCGGCCGCATCGGCGTGATGCTGGAACTCAACTGCGAAACCGATTTCGTGGCCCGCTCGGAGGTGTTCCGCAACCTGGCCCACGAATTGGCATTGCAAATCGCGGCCATGGCCCCTCAATATGTCCGCGACGAGGACATCCCCCAGGAAGTGCTGGACAAAGAGGCCGAAATCGCCCGCGAACGGGCCAAAGGCAAGCCCGAGCATGTGGTGCAGCGCATCGTGGACGGCATGCTGGAGAAGTTCAAGAACGAAGCCGTGCTCATGCGGCAGGCCTACATTCGGGACGACTCCAAGACCATCCAGGATCTCATCAACGAGCACATCGCCAGCATCGGCGAGAACATCGTGGTGCGCCGTTTCGTGCGCTGGGAATTGGGTGAGACGGCCAAGGCCCAAGGCGAGGCCGAGGGCTGAATCGGACATGATGAGGGCCAACCCCAGGGCGGGGTTGGCCCTTTTTGCTGCGGAGGCGCGGAATGAATGTGACCCCCAACTCGTCCTCCCTGCTCAGCCCGCCGGAGTTGCGCTACCGGCGCATTTTGCTCAAGTTCAGCGGCGAAATTCTGGCCCCGCCCGACGGCAGCCGCGGCATTGACCCGGCCCAGGCCAAGGCCATTGCCCGCCGGGTGCAGGATGTGCACGCGCTGGGCGTGCAGATCGGCATCGTCATCGGCGCAGGCAACCTGTGGCGCGGCCACATCGGCGTGGAGCACGGCATGGACCAGGCCACCGCGGACTACATGGGCATGCTGGCCACGGTGATGAACGCCATGGCCCTGATGGACGCCATCGAACAACTGGGCGTGCCCACCCGGGTGATGAGCGCCATCGAGATGCGCGCGGTGGCCGAACCCTACATCCGGCGGCGGGCCATCCGCCACCTGGAGAAAGGCCGGGTGGTCATCTTCGGCGGCGGCACGGGCAACCCCTTCTTCACCACCGACACCGCGGCCGCGCTGCGGGCCATGGAAATCGGCGCGGAGGTGCTCATCAAGGGCACCAAGGTGGACGGGGTGTACGACTCCGACCCCCTGACCAACCCCAACGCGCAGCGTTTCAAGCGCCTGACCTATCTGGATGTGCTCAATCGGCGGCTGCAGGTCATGGACTCCACCGCGCTCTCGCTGTGCATGGAGCACAACCTGCCCATTTTGGTGCTCAACTTGTGGGACGAGACCGCGCTGCGGCGGGCCCTGTTGGGTGAAGAAGTGGGAACCTGGGTCGGGCCCGCGCTGGAGGACGGCGACCAGGCTCTGTCCGCGGCCGAGGACGCGTCCTCCGCGGACGAGGCTCGCGAGTCTTCCTCCGACGCGGCCGAGGCGTCCGAATGACCGTGGGACCGCGCGGCCGCGGCCGGCCCGCGGTTCACTTCCAATCCACAGCCACCACCTGACCGTCGCCCGTGAGGGGCTGGGCCTCGCCCGTAACCGCGTCCACCAGATACAAGTCCCCCTCGTACAGCACGGCCAAAGCCCAGTGCCCGCTGTCGGGCATGGGCTGCGGCGACCAATGCACCCGCTGCGGCTCCAGGCCGATGCCCTCGTCCCCGGGGAAGAGGGCGCGCGCGTCCGAGCCGTCCCGGTCCATGACCATCAGGCGGTAGCGGCTGAGTTCGCTTTGGTGGGGCGTGATGGCTTGCAGATAGGCCACCCGATAGGTCGGCGTGCCGTCGGGGGCCTCCTGCCACGGCGACGGCGCGGGGTAGGCGAACATGCCCACATCGGGGGCCAGAATCACGGCCTGCTCCCAGGCGGTGAGGTAGGCCACCAGATGGAATTGGGGCGCGGCCTCGTCGCCGTTGGTCTCCCCCGGCGGGCCGTGGGTCACCGCGAACAGCACCTGCCCGTCGGGGCTCCACGCCACGCCCGGCACCCAGGCCCAATCGGAGCGGGTCTGATAGGGCGTGAAGGGCAGCCACATCTCCAGCGTCGGCTCGTCGGGGGTCAGATCCAGGTAGGCCACGCCGTCGGGCCGGGCCACGGCCAGGCCCTGCACATCGGGACGCCAGGCGAAGTCGTTGCCCCACCAGCCGTACACGCCGCCCGCGTTGGGCTCCAACAGCACCTTGGGCTCCAACACCGTGCCGCCGGGGGTGACGATCACGGCCACCAGGTCGTTGTTGGCCTGCCATCCCGGAGGCGCGTCCCGGGGCTCGACCGTGGACGCGACCACATAGCGCGGGTTGCGGGGCGAGAAATCCGCGAAGTGCACCACATTGGCGATGCCCAGGTCAATGAGTTCCACCGGATCCGCGTCCAGCACGGCCATCCACAGGGTGTTGATCACCCCCTCTTGCTCGCTGCGGCGGGTGAACAGCAGGCGGCTGCCGTCGTAGGAGAGCCGAAACACCCGGCCATCCAGGTCGCCCGTGACCACCACGGGACGCCGCTGGTCCGTGGCCGTCTCCATGAGCCAGGCGTTGCCTCCGGCCAGGTAGGCCAGCCGCCCCGCCAGAGGTCGGGGCACGAACAGGGCCCGCGCGCCCACCATGACGATTTCGGGCACGGGCTCCTCCAAAACCGTCACTTTGACGGGCTGGCGGGCCACCAGTTGGCCGTCTTCGTACACCAGGCGGTAGGTCACCTCCTGCCGCCCGTTGACGCCCCGCTGCACCAGGCGGGTCTCGCCTTCGGGCAGGCCCTCGTTGCGCAGGGTCTGCCGCTCGAAGGGGATGACCTCCTCCTGGGTCTCGAATTCCTCGCGCACCCGCACCACGGTGATGGTGTCGCCGTCGGTGAGCAGGGTGTACTCGGGCGGCGTCACCCGATCCAGAGGCCCCAGTTCCACGCCGGCCTGCTCCAGCGCCTGCCGCACCGTGGTGCCCGCGGGCACCTCCAGGCGTCGCGTTTCCCCGTCGGCCACCAGGGTGACCTGCAGCGCGGCCCGCGGCCGCGCCGGGGCCTGACATCCCCCCGCGGCCACGGCCCCCAGAAGAACCAGCGCCAGTCCCAAGCGGCGAAGCAACCTCGTGACGGCGGTCATCGTCGAGCCTTCAACGCCGATGCGCACGCACCACCAGCCAGCCGTCGGCGATCTCCAGCGAATCCACCGCGTAACGCGCGACCCAGGTGTTCAGCGCCTGATCCAGTTGCCCCAGATAGTCGTTGAGGAGGCTCTGGGGCATGGACATCCCGCCCAAAGTCGCCTTTTCCACCTGCAGATCAATCTGCCCGTCTTCGGTGACCGTGGGCACGACCACGACCTCCACCGCCAGCGGCCCCAGCGGGGAGTCCATCGTCGCGTAGGCCAGAATGCGGCCATCCCGAAAATACACCGCCACCTCGCGCACCGGCGCGTCGGGCTGCTTGGCCAGGACCTTTTGCACATACGCGTTGGCCTGGCTCTCGTGGAACCGCAACTCCACCTGGCCCGTGGTCTGCAATTGCTGGGCCGCATCCTTGAGGACGGCCTCCGGGGAGGGCAATGCGGTGGGAGTGGGCAGCGGCGCGGGCGTCGCGGGGATGCGACGCCACCAGCCACAGCCCAGCAGCAGGACCACGAACAGCACCAGCCAGCCCCAGCGGCTGAGCCTGCGCAACGCCAAGGTCGTTCTCATGGTCGTCGTTCTCCTTTTGCGTTTTGCGTTCCAAGTGTGCCCCACTCGGCATCCGTGCAAACGAGCCAGGGACCGCGAAGTTACAGGGCCGGGGCGAACCGCCCCTCGCCCGGGAAACGCGAGGCCGCCCCTGCCGAGGCTCGCGCTCGCGTTTGGATGCACATCGTGATACAATTTGACCTCAAGCGCCCCGAGAGGCGCGCGAGGATTGTACCATGAGCCCATCTTCGGAAGCGACCCCCGGCCCGCTGGACGCCCAACTGGAGGCCCTGCTGTTCGCGGCCTCCGAACCCGTGCCCGTCGAGCGTCTGGCCCAGGCCACCGAGCACGACCTGACCCAGGTCGAGGCCGCGCTGCTCATGCTCGAAGAGCGCCTCGCGGCGCGCGGGCTGCGGCTGCAGCGCCTGCGCGGCCGGGTGCGGCTGGTCACCGCGCCCGAGTACGGCCCCCTGGTGGCCCGCTTCCTCAACCTGGAGGCCACCGCGCGCCTGAGCCGGGCCGCGCTGGAGACCCTGGCCATCATCGCCTATCGCCAGCCCATCACCCGGCCGCAGATCGAGGCCATCCGCGGGGTCAACAGCGACGGCGTGGTGCGCAGCCTGGCCGAAAAAGGGCTCATCGCGGAAGTCGGCCGGGCGGAAGGGCCGGGCCGACCCATCCTCTACGCGGTCACCGAGTCCTTCCTGCAACATTTTGGCCTGACCTCCATCGACGATCTCCCGCCCCTGGAAGCGTGGGACGATCCAACCCCGCCCGACGACGCGGCCCCGCCCCCTGACCCGGCCGCGGCCACGGGCTTTGTCGCCGAGTAAGCCATGCACCTACGCGCCCTGGAACTCCACGGCTTCAAAACTTTCGCCACGCCCACCCAACTGGCCTTTTCCCCCCGCATCACGGCCATCGTGGGGCCCAACGGCGCGGGCAAGTCCAACATCGTGGACGCGCTGCGCTGGGCCCTGGGCGAGACTTCCTTCCAACTGCTGCGGGCGCGCAAGACCGAAGACCTGATCTTCGCCGGCGCGCCGGGACGCCCGCGCGCCGGTATGGCCGCGGTCACCCTGGTGTTGGACAACCACGATGGGGCCCTGCCCGTGGACTTCACCGAAGTGGCCCTCACCCGTCGAGCCTACCGCGACGGCAAGAGCGAATTCCTGCTGAACGGCCAGCGGGTGCGCCTGCGGGATGTGAAGGAACTGCTGGCCCAGGCCGGGCTGTCCGAGGGCGCGCATGTGTTCATCGGCCAGGGCATGGTGGACGCCATCCTCGCGCTGCGGCCCGAAGACCGGCGGGCCCTGTTCGAGGAAGCCGCGGGCATCGGTCTGGTGCGCCAGCGCCGCGAGGAGGCCCTGCGCCGCCTGGACGCCACCCGCCGCAACATGGAGCGGGCCCAAGACCTGCTGGCCGAACTGGAGCCCCGCCTGCGCCGCCTGGAGCGCCAGGTGCAGCGGGCCAAGGACCTGGAAGCCCTGCGCGAGGACCTGCGCCAGCACCTGCGGGTGTGGTACGGCTATCGCTGGCAGCGGGCCGTGGCCGCGGTGGAAGAAGCCCTGGCCGCCCACGCCCAGGCCCAGGCCGCGTGGCAGCAGGCCCAGGCCCAGGTGCAGGCCCTGGAAGAAGCCCAACAGGCCCGTTTCGAGCGCATCCGGGCCCTGCGCGAGCAGCGCCGCGCGCTGGTGGAGCGCATCCGGGAGGCCCAGCGCGAGTGGCAGGCCGCGGACCGGCAGCGCCAGGAGGCCGAGGAGCAACTCCGCGCCCTGGAACAGCAGCGCGCCGCGTGGCAGGCCGAACTCACCCGCGCCCGCGAGACCCTGAAATTCCGCCTGGACGAGCGCCGCGCCCTGGAAGAGCAAATCGCACGCCTGGAGGACGCGCTGCGCGAGGCCCAGGAGGCCCACGCGCAGGCCCAGCGCGCGCTGGAGGAGGCCCAGAGCGCCTACCGGTCCGCGCAAGAGGCCCTGGACGCAGCCCGC
>JAADEN010000008.1 GCA_013153375.1 Chloroflexota bacterium
GAAGGCGCGGACGAGGAACTGGTCGCGGCCTGGAGCGGCGCGGAGGTGTCCGTGGTCGAGGTCGAAGCCGTCCCGCCGGCCGAACTCGCGGAGAGCGGCGCCGCGCCGCCCGCGCCGCGGGTCACGCCCGCGGGGCCCGGCGAAGCCGAGATGGAGGCCGAACTCGAGGCCGCCGCGCCCGACGCGGAGCGCTCCTCCCGCTGGCACCCCGTGCTCACCGGATGCGTGCTGGGCGCGCTGATCGCGGCCTGCGCGACTTCGGCCTTTCTGTGGTGGGTCGGCACCAGCATGCGGTGGTGCGACTTCTTCCGCTGGATTCCGGGGCTGGCTTGCCCCTGAGCCGCTTCGGCCCGCCCTGAGCGCGACCCCGCCCCGCCTGGCCGGAGCGCCAGCCCGGGGCGCGCACCGCCCGATTACACCCCAGCGCGGGAGAGTTTGGCATGCTGGCATTGCTTTCCGTTTTCGACAAGCGGGGCCTGGTTGAGTTGGGTCAGGCCCTGGCCGCAATGGGTTACGAACTCGTCGCCAGCGGCGGCACCGCGCGCGCGTTGCGCGCCGCGGGCCTGACCGTGCGCGAGGTGAGCGACTTGACCGGCTTCCCCGAATTGCTGGAGGGGCGGGTCAAGACCCTGCACCCCGCGGTGCACGCGGGCATCCTGTCCCGCCGCACGCCCGCGGACCAGGCCGAGTTGCAGCGCCACGGCGTGCAGCCCATCGATGTGGTCGTGGTCAACCTGTACCCCTTCGCGGAGACGGTGCGCTCGGGCGATGTGTCCCTGGAGGCCGCGCTGGCACAAATTGACATCGGCGGTGTGACCCTGCTGCGGGCCGCGGCCAAGAACTTCCCCCATGTGGTGGTGCTCAGCGATCCCGCGGACTACGATTGGGTGGTGGATGCGCTCCGCGCGGGCACTCTCACCCTGGATCGGCGGCGCGCCCTGGCCCTCAAAGCCTTCCGTTACACCGCGCTGTACGATGCGACCATCGCCGACTACCTGGCGCGCGGCTTACCCGACGATCCCGCCTTGCCGGCCATGTGGCCCGTGGGTCTGGAGCAGGTGCAGGTGCTGCGCTATGGCGAAAATCCCCATCAGCAGGCTGCGCGCTACCGCACCGCGCTGGAGCCCGAACCTTTCGTCCAGATTCACGGTCGGGAGATGTCGTACAACAACTGGCTGGATCTGGACGCCGCGTGGCGCGCGGCGCAGGAGTTCCCCGCGCCGGCCGTGGTCATCGTCAAGCACGGCAATCCGTGCGGCATCGGCCTGGGCGAGAGCGTGGTCTCGGCCTACCGCCGGGCCCTGGCTTCCGACCCGGTCTCCGCGTTCGGCTCGGTCATCGCGGTGCAGGGCGTGGTGGACCGTCTGGCCGCGGAGGCCATGCAAGATCTGTTCATCGAAGTGCTGGTCGCGGAGGAATTCACCCTGGAGGCCCTGGATGTGCTGCGGGCCAAGTCGCAAAATCTGCGCTTGCTGCGCGCCCGGGCGGCGGCCGTGCGGCCGCGCGAAGCCCGCACCACCGTGGCCGGGTGGCTGGTCCAGACCCCGGATGTGGAGCCCGACGATGTGCGGACCTGGCAGGTGGTCACCCGCCGCGCGCCCACCGAGGAAGAATGGGAGGGCCTGCGCTTCGCCTGGCGGGCGGTCAAGCATGTGCGTTCCAACGCCATCGTGCTGGCGCGGCGTCTGGAGGGCAACTGGGCCACGGTGGGCATCGGCGCCGGGCAGATGAGCCGGGTGGACGCGGTGCACATGGCCGTGTACAAGGCCGGTGGCCGGGCCCAGGGCGCGGTGCTGGCCTCGGACGCGTTCTTCCCCTTCCCCGACGGCCTCGCGCTCGCGGCTCAGCACGGCGTGACCGCGGTGGTGCAGCCCGGCGGCTCCCGCCGCGACGCGGAGGTCATCGCCGAGGCCGACCGTCGGGGTCTGGCCATGGTGTTCACGGGCCGCCGCCACTTCCGCCATTAGGCCTGCGAGGCCGCCTCCCGCGCGCTTCCCTCGTCGTAGCGCGGGTAACTCCCCAGCACCCGCAAGAAAGGCGCGATTTCGGCCAGATGGCCCAGGGCCCGTTGCCCTGGGCCTTGGTGCGCCTGGCCCAGGAAGTCCAGATAGAAGCGATATTCCCACGGGTGGCCGGGCCAGGGCCGGGATTCGATCTTGGTCAGGTTGATGTCGCGCAGCGCGAACACGCTCAGGGCCTTGAACAGCGCGCCGGGTTGGTGGGGCAGGGTGAAGACGATGGAGGTTTTGTAGCCCTGGGCAGGCTCGGGCCCCTGGTAGGGCTGGCGGGCCACCAGCAGGAAGCGGGTGAAGTTGGCCGGGTTGTCCTCCAGCCCAGATTTGAGGATGCGCAGGCCATAGACCTCGGCCGCCCGCCGGGAGGCGATGGCGGCCATGTCGGTGCGGCCGCTGTCGCGCAGCGCGCGGGCCGCGCCCGCGGTGTCCTCCGCGGGGACGGGTTCCAACCCCAGTTCCCGCAGGGAGCCTTCGCATTGGGCCAGGGCCTGGGGGTGGGAGGCCACATAACGCACCTGGTCCAGTGAGACGCCCGGCAACGCGAGCAGATAATGCCGCACCCGGAAGGGATATTCCCCCACGATGTGCACAGGGTAACGCAGCAGCAGGTCGTAGTTGCGATGGATGCTGCCGGCGAGGGAATTCTCGATGGGGATCAGGCCGTAGTCGGCCCGCCCTTGGGTTACGGCTTCGAACACATCTTCGAAGCGCCGGCAGGGCAGGGTCTCGGGCGGCTGGGGGAAGTATTCCCAGGCCGCGGCTTCGCTGTAGGCGCCGGGTTCGCCTTGGAAGGCTACGGTGGGGGGCATGGGGGCCTCCTAAAAGAAAACGCCCGGCCGGGGAGGGCCGGGCGTGGGCATTATGCCTACGGATTCGCTATTGGCCCATCTCCGGCGGGCACACCATCTTGTACTGCTCAAACTCGTGGTCTTCGTTGATGCGCACGATGATGGCGCACTTGATGGGGTCGCCCTGGTCGTTGAAGCGCATCTTGCCCGTCACGCCGTCGAACTCGCTGATGTTGGCCAGCGCGTCACGGATGCACTGGCGATCCTGCACCACATCGCCCGTGAGTTGGCCGCATTGTTCGATCGCGGTCTGGAGCAGATGCACCGAGTCCCAGGTCAGGGCGGCCACATCGTCGGGCAGTTCACCGTACTTGGCCTGGAAGGCGTCGATGAACTCCTTGGTCTTGCCCGTGGCGCCCTTGGTGGCCCAGTGGGTGCTGAAGTAGTAGCCCACGCAGTCGTCGCCGCACAGCTTCATCAGCTCCGCGGAGCCCCACGAGTCACTGCCCAGGATGGGCTTGTCCCAGCCCAGGTCCTTGGCCTGCTTGACGATGAGGGGCACTTCGCTGTAGTACTGGGGCGTGAACAGCACATCCGCGCCCGAGTTGATGATGTTGGTCAACTGGGCGCTGAAGTCCTTGTCGCCGGTGGTGAAGGACTCAAAGGCCACGACATCCATGCCCAAGTCCTCGGCCGCGGCCTTGAAGAACTCGGCCAGGCCCTTGGGGTAGTCGCTGGCAATGTCGTACAGCACCGCGACCTTCTGCGCCCCGAACTCGTCCTTGGCGAACTGGGCCAACACCTGACCCTGGAAGTCATCCAGGAACGCGGCCCGGAACACGAAGGGGCGGTTCAGCGTGGTCTTGGGGTTGGTGGACCACGGGCTGATCATGGGGGTCTTGTGCTTGTTGGCCACCTCGCCCGTGGGCACCGCCTGTTTGGACGAATAAGGCCCGATAATGGCCAGGACCTGATCTTCGGTGATCAGTTTGGTGGCCGCAGCCACCGCGGATTCGGCTTTGGATTCGTTGTCTTCGTGGATGACCTCGATGGTGTAGTCCACGCCGCCGACATTGATCTTGCCGCCGGTTTCCTCCAGCCACATCTCAATGGCCCGCTTGCCGTTTTCGCCCACCTTGGGGATGTCGCCGGTCAACGGCGCCACATGGCCGATTTTGATGACGCCGCCGTACGCGGCTTTGGGCGCTCGCGCGCATCCACCCACCAGGGCGGCTACGGCCAGCACGACCAGAACCCAAAAGGCCCATCGTCGCATCGTTCTCCTCCTTCGGGGGATTGGAGAGTGGCGGATAATGGCACTTTTCAGTTTAGAGGATTGCCCTTTCTTTGTCAAGGCGGGCGCTCGGGTTCGGACATGTGTTAGGACATCCGGCAGGAACATCGTCGTTCTGACGCCCAAGGCCTGGCCGGAGGCTCACCCTTCCGTCATTCCACCGTGACCGACTTGGCCAGATTGCGGGGCTGGTCCACATCCAACCCCCGCTCGGTGGCGATGACATAGGCGAAGATTTGCAACGGCACCACCGCGGTGACGGGCGCCAGCAGCCACGGCGTGGGCGGGATGTACAGCACATGGTCCGCGAGTTCGGCCACCCGCTCGTCGCCGTCGGTGGCCAGCGCGATGACCGGCGCGCCGCGCGATTTGGCCTGTTCCACCTGGCTGAGCATCTTCTCGTACCACGGATCCTGCGGCACCAAGGCCAGCACCGGAAAGTCGGGCTCCAGCAGCGCGATGGGCCCGTGTTTCATCTCACCCGCGGGGTAGCCTTCCGCGTGGATGTACGAGATTTCCTTGAGTTTGAGCGCGCCCTCGTAGGCCGTGGCCATGTGAATGCCCCGGCCCAGGTAGAAGATGTTGCGGATGGGCACATATTGCCGCGCGACCGCGGCGTAGTCGTCTTCGCGGCGCAGCACCTCGCTCACCAATTCGGGCAGGTGCATGAGATCGTCCACCAGGCGGCGGCGCTGCTCGGCCGAGAGGGTGCCTCGCAACTCGCCCAGGAGCAGGCCCAGCATGTACAGATCCACCAGCGGCGCGGTGTAGGCTTTGGTGGAGGCCACGCTGATCTCGGGCCCGACCTGCATGGAAATGTAGCCGTCGGCCATGCGCATGGCCTGGGAGCCGATGACATTGACGATGGCCCACAGGGTGGCCCCTTTGCGGCGCCCTTCCTCCATCGCGGCCAGGGTGTCCGCGGTCTCGCCCGACTGGCTGATGGCCAGCACCACATCGTCGGGGCCGATGAGCGGGTCCGCGTAGCGGAACTCGGACGCGACCATGACCTCGACCGGGATGCGGGCCAGGCGCTCCAGCAGGGTCTTGCCCACCAGTCCGGCGTGATACGCGGTGCCGCACGCGGTGATGAAGATCTTGCGGATGCCGCGGGCCTGCTGCGGCGAAATGTCCAGGTGCAAGAAGCGCACCCGGCCCTGCTCGACATCCACCCGGCCCGCGATGGTGTCGGTCAGGCCGCGCACCTGTTCGTGGATCTCCTTGAGCATGAAGTGGCGGTACTCGCCCTTCTCCGCGGCCACGGGGTCCCAGGGCACGGTGGTCACCTGGAAGTCCACGGGCTCGCCGTCCAGGGTGTAGAGGCGCGCGCCGTCGCGCGTCACCACGGCCATCTGGCCGGGCTCCAGGAACGCGACCTCCCGGGTGTGGTCCAGCAGCGCGGGCAGGTCCGAGGCGATGAACATTTCGCCCTGGCCGTAGCCGATGGTGATGCCGCCCGCGTTGCCCAGGCGGGCGGTCACCAGTTTGTCGGGCTCGGGCGCGGCCATCACCACCACCGCGTTGGAGCCTTTGAGGTGGCGCAGCGCGCGGCGGGTCGCCTCGAAGAGGGAGAGGTTTTCGCCCTCCAGATAGCGTTCGATGAGGTGGACGATGACTTCGGTGTCGGTCTCCGAGCGGAAGGTGAACCCTTCGGCCACGAGTTCGGCTTTGAGTTCCAGAAAATTCTCCACGATGCCGTTGTGCACCACCACGATGCGCCCGCTCTGGCTGCGATGCGGATGCGCGTTATAGACCGTGGGTTCGCCGTGGGTGGCCCAGCGGGTGTGACCAATGCCGGGGGAACCGCTGATGGGCTCCCGCTCGACCGCTTCCACCAGCCCTTGCAGTTTGCCCACATTGCGCCGAATTTGAATCTCGCCCGGGCCGGTGTACACCGCGATGCCTGCCGAGTCGTACCCGCGATATTCCAGACGGCGTAAGCCGTTGAGCAGAATGGGCACCGCGTCGCGCGGGCCGATATAACCGACGATTCCACACATGGATGAGGACCTCCCAACAGAGCGGGCCGCGCCCGCTCGGATTTAGGACCGCCGCCGTCCCAGCGATGAAGCCAGCAGCACATAGTACAGCAGTTGCACCGCCGCGTTCACGAAGGAAGCCACATAGGTGAGCGCGGCCGCGTTGAGCACCTGGTTGACCCCTTTGACTTCCTCCGCGGTGCGCACGATGCCCGTCTGCCGCAACAGTTGCTTGGCGCGCGCCGAGGCGTTGAACTCCACCGGCAGGGTGATGAGGGTGAAAATCACGCCCAGGCTGAAGATGCCCACGCCGAGCCAGATCAGGTTGGCCCAGCGGAGCACCAGTCCCAGCATCAGGAACACCCAGCCCAGGTAGGAGCCGATGTTCACCACGGGGACCAGGGCCGAGCGCAGGGCCAGGGGCTTGTATTCGGTGGCGTGTTGCAGGGCGTGGCCCAGTTCGTGGGCCGACACCGCGGCCGCGGCGACGCTGCGGCCGTAGTAGTTCTTCTGCGACAGGCGCAGGGTGCGGGTGCGGGGGTCGTAATGGTCGCTGAGGAAGCCCTGCACGGGCACGATGCGGACCTGCAACCCGGCCCGCCGGGCCAGATATTCCGCCACTTCCGCGCCCGTCATCTGCGTGCTCAGCGGCACCCGGCTCCAGCGCCGATACGCGGACGAAACATACCACTGCGCCAGCAGCATGAGCAGAAAAGCCGGCGCCATCAGACACAAGTACAGAGGATCGTAGAACATAGGCTCTCCTTTCTCTCAAGATGGACGAGGCCCTATCCCAGGCCTCGGGCTTGACCTGGACGGGTCAGGGCTGCAGCAGCACCTCCAGGGCTTTGCGCAGTTGCGGGTCTTTGTCGGGCTGCGGCTTGTAGCCCAGCCATTCGATGTCCTCTTCGTTCAGGGGCACCACATAATCGGGCGTCAGCCCCTGCTGGTGGATGAGGCGCTTCTTGGGCGTGAGCCAATAAGCGACGGTAATGCGCACCGCGCCGCCATCGCTCTTCAGCGGAATCCATTGTTGGACCGAACCTTTGCCGTAAGTTTGTTCCCCAACCAGGGGGGCGCGTTCGTAATCTTGCAGCGCGCCGGCCACGATCTCCGAGGCCGAGGCCGTGCCCTCGTTCACCAGCACCACCAGGGGCACATCCAGGGCCAGGGGCTCGCCCTGGGTGTAATACGCCTCTTCGGTGCCGTTGCCGTAGCGCTCGTACAGCACCACCGTGTGCGGCGGCAGGAACTGGGACGCGACCGCGACGGCCGTGTTGAGGTAGCCGCCGCCGTTGTTGCGCAGATCCAGAATCAGCCCCTTGGGATTCTGGGCCAGGATCTCTTCCAGCGCTTTTTGCAGTTCGTCGGGGGTTTTTTCGCCAAAAGTGATGAGCCGGATGTAGCCCACGCCGTTGTCCATCATGGTGGACTCGACGCTCACGATGGTGATCTTGGCCCGCACGATGGTGACATCGAACTCTTCCACCTCGCCGTTCTCGAGGGTGCGGCGGATGGTGAGCACCACGGGTTCCCCGGCGGGGCCCAGCACCCGGCGGCGCACCAGTTCGGGCGGCACGCCGGTCACATCCTCGCCGTTGACCGCGATGATCTTGTCGCCGGGGCGCAGGCCGGCCTTCTCCGCGGGCGATCCCGGGATGGGGCTGATGATGGTGAGGTAGTCCGAGGTGATGTCCACCCAGGCCCCAATGCCTTCGTATTCGCCTTCCAGGGGCGCCTGCGCGTCCTGGAACTCCTCGGGCGTCATGTAGCCGGTGTGCGGGTCGCCCAGCGCCTGCAACATGCCCCGGATGGCCCCGCGCATCAGTTCCAGGTCGTTGACGGGCTGCTCCACATACAGTTCGTGCACCAGTTCCCAGGCCTCCCAGAAGGGACGGAAGAGTTCCTGCAGGGTGGCCGGTGTGGGCGAGGGCGCGACCGGCGCGGTGGGCGCGGGCTGTTCACCTGCGGGGGAAGCGCTCCGCGTGGGCCACGGCGTCGGGGTCGGGATGAAGGGCGTGGCTTCGGGCGCCAGCGGTGCGGCTTGCTGCCGACCGTACCACATGCCGGTCGCCAGACCGGCCCCAAAGAGCCCACAGGCGGCCACGAGCCCGGCCAGGGCCACGCCGAAGAAGAACGCCAGTTTATTCCTGCTCATGCGCGTTTGCTCCTTGAGGCGAAGAGGTTGTGTCTTGCTGCAGCGCTTCGACCTGTTGGCGCAGGGCCTGCATTTGCGCGTCTTCCTCCTTCCAATGCGACCAGGGCCGACGCGCGCTGTGGACGAAGCGCTGCCAGGTGCGCCAGCCTTCCAGCAGGCGTCCGCTGCGCCACTGGTGCCATAGATACCAATGGAAGAAGATCAGACCGGCCAGCAGGCCGAGCACGATTTTCACGCCCTGAGGATTCACCGTTGCCGCTCCTGCTTCGGCAGCCCCTGAAGAAGCGCGTAAATGTGGGGGATCTCTCCGGCGCGCGGGGCCGGAGCCTCGGGATGCACCCAGACGGCTTGCCAACCCGCGGCCCGCGCCGCGTCGACATTGGCCCGCACATCGTCCACCAACAGGGCTTGCTGGCGCGGCGCGCGGGCCAATTGCAGCGCGTGTTCGTAGGCCTCGGGCCAGGGTTTGCCGACGAAGTTCAATTGCACAATATCAATGATACCATCAAACGCGTCGTCCACCTTCAGGGCGCGCAGCACCCGGCGGGCGTAGGGCGCGTCGCCGTTGGTGAACACCCACTTGGGGCCGGGCAGTTGAGCCAGCAGCGCCCGCAACCGCGGGTCGGGCCGCACGAAGGCTTCCACCGGCACCTGAGCCACGAAGTCCAAATACGCGTGCGGATCCACCTGAGGGTGCTCCTCCATCAGCCCGCGCAAAGTGGTGCCGTATTGCTGCACATAGCGCCGCCGCAGGGCGCGCGCCGCGGGCGCGTCGAGCCCTAAGAAGCGTTGCAAGAACGCCTCGATGCGCGCGCCCACCGCGGGCCACAGCCCGGCGCGAGGATCGTACAGAGTGCCGTCCAGGTCGAAGAACCAGACATGCGGGGAGGTCATGGCCGTGTCAGGGCTCCGGGCGCGGCAGCGGGAGCGTCACCCACTCCAGGCCGCGCGAGGCGGGATCCAGCCAGACGAAGGTGCTGCGGCCGGTGAGCCCGCCGAACAGTTCGCCCGGATTGAGCAGCAGGGTATCGCCGATCCATTCCTGGTGGGCCTGATGGTCGTGCCCGTACACCACGACCTGATACGCGTCGCCCTGCGCGATGGCCCGGGCGATGTCAGGATAGTGGGTCACCGCGACGCGCAGGCCCGCGATCTCCAGGCTGGCGAATTCGCCGTGCAAAGTCACATGCGAATAGCCGCGGGCGACCTCGGCCAGCACCCGGCGCTCGCCGTCGTTGTTCCCGAAGACGCCGTGCAGCGGCACGCCCGCCAGCCCTTCGGCCAGGCGCTTGAGGGTGAAGGGCGCGACCCAATCCCCCGCGTGCAGCACCGCGTGGGCCTGACGCAGGTGGGGCAGGGCCTGGTCCATCTGCCAGATGTGATCGTGGGTGTCGCTCAGAATCGCGAGGCGCGGGCTCATGCTTTCGACTCCCGATACAGACCGTAAATTTCGATCAAATCCACCACGGGACGGGGCAGATAATACCGGTAGGGCCGTCCCTGCGCGATGCGGGCGCGCAGTTCGT
>JAADEN010000016.1 GCA_013153375.1 Chloroflexota bacterium
CCAAGAGTTGGCCCTGGCCGCGGTGGAACCCCTGGCCGGGCTGGAACGCGTCGCGTTGGTCACCTTCGCCACCGACGGCACCGACGGGCCCACCGACGCCGCGGGCGCGGTGGTCACCGGCGAGACCGCGGCCCGCGCCCAGGCCCTGGGCCTGGAGCCGCGCGCCTACCTGGCCCGCCACGACGCCTACACCTTCTTCCACCAGGTGGGCGGCCTGCTGCGCTCCGGCCCCACCCGCACCAATGTCAACGACCTGACCCTGTTGTGCACCTGGTGAGCCCCCCGGCCCAAAAGTGGGTACAATAAAGGATACCGACCCAGCCCCGCCCTTCGGTCGGCCCGCGGCTCAGGAGATCCGCCTTGCAACCTTCGTCCTACCCCTTCGACCTCGACGCCTTGCGCCGTCGGTGGCGGACCTTCATCCAGACCCGCCACCTGCCGCCCGCGGAGCAAGCGCGCGTGGATCCCGTGGTCTGGCGCTCGTGGCAGCGTTGTGTGCCGCGGCTGGATCCGTACAAGACGCCCACCGTCACGCCCCTGGCCGAGAGCGCGTTCCAGGTGGTGCGGTTGCGCAACACACCCCTCATCACCGTGGCCCGGCCGGTCATCGAAGACCTGCATCAGTTCATGGAAGGCTCCTTCTGCGCGGTGCTGCTCACCGACGGCGCGGGCTGCATCCTGGATTTGGTGGGCGACGAAGACATGCTGCCCATCCTGCACGCCCGCGGCTGGCAGCGCGGCGTGTACTGGAGCGAGGGACGCCTGGGCACCAACGCCATCGCGCTGGCCCTGCAAGAGGCCATGCCCGTGCAGGTGGTGGGCCCCGAGCATTACCTGGCCGCGCTGCACGATTTGGCCGTCGCGGCCGCGCCCATCCACGATGTGAGCGGGCGCATCTTGGGCGTGCTGGGCATCATCACCCGCCTGCCCAACGCCCATCCCCACACCCTGGCCGCGGTGATGGCCGCGGCGCGCGCCATCACCAACCAGATGCAAACCGACCACTACCTGCAAGAGGCCAACGCCCGGTACAGCGAACTGCACAATGTGTTCGAGACCATCTCCGAGGGCGTGCTGGCCTGGAACGCGTCGGGCGTCATCACCCACATCAACGCCCGCGCGGGCGCGATCCTGGGCATCTCCCCGACCGGCGTGGTGGGGCGGCCGCTGCACACCGTGCTGCGCTTCGCGCCCGAGGTGCAGCAGGCCATCGAGGCCCACCGCGCGCTGGAGGATCTGACCACCACCATCACCGTGCAGGACCGGGCCGTGCCGTGCGTGATCAGCCTGCGCCCCATGCGCGAAGGCGTGCGCCTGCGGGGAGGCTTCATCATGACCCTGCGCCCCATGGGGCAGGTGCGGGCCCTGGTGCACCGTCTGGTGGGCGCGCAGGCCATGCTCACCCTGGACGCGGCCGTGCTGGGCGATTCGCCTCCCATGCGCCGTCTGCGACGCCAGGCCCGCCGGGTGGCCCAGGGCTGGGCCCCGGTGCTCATCCGCGGCGAGGACGGTGTGGGCAAGAACCCCCTGGCCCGGGCCATCCACAACGCCGGCCCCCGGGCCCAAGGGCCCTTCATCGCGGTCAACTGCCAGACCATCCCCCACGAACTCATGCCCGCGGAATTTCTGGGTTACGCGGCCGGCGCGTATCAGGGGCTGCCGCCCGACGGACGGCCCAGCAAATTCGAACTCGCGGACGGCGGCACCCTGTTCCTGGACCGCATCGAGGCCCTGAGCCTGGAAGTGCAGGCCGCGCTGCTGCAAGTGCTGGAGATGGGCCATGTGCTGCGCCTGGGCGGCTCGCGGCCCATCCCCGTGGATGTGCGCATCATCGCCTCGACCTCGGTGGACCTGGAGCGGCGGGTGGAGGAAGGCAGTTTTCGGGCCGACCTGTACCGCCGTTTTCGGGTCTTCACCCTGTGGGTGCCGCCCTTGCGCGAGCGGCCCGAGGACATCCCCTTGCTGGCCCAGCGGGTGTTGGATCGCCTGGAGCGCCAGTTGGGGCACCCGCTGCGTCTGGCCGAGGGCGTGATGGACCTGCTGCAGGCCTACCCCTGGCCGGGCAACCTGCGCGAACTGGAGCATGTGCTGGAGCGGGCCGCGCTCTTCGCGGAGGAAGGCGTCATCCGGCCCGAGCACCTGCCCTCGGCCGTGCGCCAGGGGCGGCGCTGGGTGGTGCAGGCCGGCAATGTGCAGCCCGTGCTCACCCTGGCCGAGGCCGAAAAGGAGGCCATCTTGCGGGCTGCGCAGGCCTGTCGGGGCCGGGTCAAATGCATGGCCGAGGTGCTGGGCATCAGCCGCACCACCTTGTGGCGTCGTCTCAAGGCCCTGGGGGTGGATTTGGACGCCTTTCGGGCCGGGGGCCGTCCGTCCGGCCCCAAGTCCGATGTTTCAAAATGAAACACGAGGCCCTAAAAACGGTTTCACCTCGCGACCAGAAGCGCCGCGCGTTTGACGCCCGGCCCCAGAGGGGCATAATGGTACATAAGGGTGGGTTCGCCGCGAGCCACGCGAGATCCTTTCGTGCCCGGGACGCGCGGACCCGGCCTTTCTGGTATCCGTCTTTCCCACCCCTTTAAGGAGCAGGTCCTATGAAGCCCAAAAGTCTAACCGGTGAACTTTTGGCCGAGGCCTTTGGCACATTCATCCTCATCTTGTTGGGCGATGGTGTGGTGGCCAATGTGGGGTTGGCGCCCCGCCTGGCGCCGCCCGGCTACGACTGGAACACCATCGTCTGGGGCTGGGCCTTCGCGGTGGTGGTCGCGGTGTATGTGGCCGGCGGTGTGTCCGGCGCGCACATCAACCCCGCGGTGACCATCGCTTTGGCCTCGACCAAGCGTTTTCCGTGGTCCAAGGTGCTGCCCTTCATCGTCGCGCAGTTCATCGGCGCGTTCTTGGGCGCGCTGGGCGTGTACCTGGTCTATCGGGAGGGCCTGGTCGCCGCCGGAATGCCCAATGTGTGGTGCACCGGGCCGGGCTCCATCTTCGGCCAGACCTTCTGGGGCGCGGCCACGACCGGCGAAGCCATCGGCTCCTACTCCCTCGCCAACGCGTTCATCGCGGAGATCTTCGGCACCGCCACCCTGCTGTGGGGCGTGCTGGCCATGACCGACGAGGACAACCTGGCGCCCGGCAGCAACCTGGCGCCCCTGCTCATCGGCTTCGTCGTGTTGGCCGTGGGCCTGTCCCTGGGTGGCCCCTCGGGCTACGCCATCAACCCGGCCCGTGACCTGGGCCCGCGCATCTTCGGCGCGCTGGTGGGCACCAAAGGGCTGTTCGACGGCGCGTACTGGATCGGCCCGCCCGTGATCGGCGCCATCATCGGCGGCGTGTTGGGCGCTGTCTCCTACGACGCGCTCATCAAGCCTTATCTGAGCAAGAAGGCGTGAGTCTTCTCCCCGCCTGAGGAGTTCGGCGATGAAGAAATTGATTAACTCTCCCGAGACCTTCGTCAAAGAAAGCATGGAGGGGATGGTCCTGGCCCATCCCGACATTCTCAAAGCCCACTTCGACCCCAACTTCCTCTATCGGGCCGACGCGCCCGTGCCGGGCAAGGTGGCGGTGATTTCGGGCGGCGGCAGCGGCCACGAGCCCATGCACGGCGGCTTCGTGGGCAAGGGCATGCTGGACGCGGCCTGCCCGGGCGAAGTGTTCACCTCGCCCACGCCGGACCAAATGCTGGAAGCCGCGCGCACCGTCAACAGCGGCGCGGGCGTGCTCTTCCTGGTCAAGAACTACAGCGGCGATGTGATGAACTTCGAAATGGCCGCGGACCTGGCCCGCGCGGAGGGCATCCGGGTGCTCAACATCCTCATTGACGACGATGTGGCCGTCAAAGACAGCCTGTACACCCAGGGCCGCCGCGGCACGGGCACCACGGTGCTGGCCGAGAAGATCGTCGGCGCGGCCGCGGAGCGGGGCTACGACCTCAAGCGCCTGGCCGACCTGGCCCGCCGGGTCAACATCAACGGCCGCAGCATGGGCATGGCCCTGACTTCGTGCACCGTCCCGGCCAAGGGGTCGCCCACCTTCGAGTTGGGTGAAGACGAGATCGAGATCGGCATCGGCATCCACGGCGAGCCCGGCCGCGAGCGCATCCCCTGGAAGCCCGCGGACGAGATCACCGAGATGCTGGCCCTGTCCATCATCGAAGACCCGGCCTACACCCGCGTGGTGCGGGAATTCGACGAGGAAAAGGGCGAATGGGTGGATGTGGAACTCACCGATCCGCCCTTCCAGCCCGGCGACCGGGTCATCGCCATGGTCAACGGCATGGGCGGCACGCCCATCGCCGAGTTGTATGTGGTCTATCGCAAGTTGCACTTCATCGCGGAGGCCAAGGGCCTCAAGATCGTGCGCAACCTCATCGGCAACTACATCACCTCCCTGGAAATGCAGGGCGTGATGATCACCCTGTTGCGGGTGGACGACGAGATGGTCGAACTGTGGGACGACCCGGTGCTCACGCCCGCGTTGCGCTGGGGCATCTGATTCGCGCTTGGGCGGTCATGGGGGCGGTTCCGTTCGCTTTTCGGGCGGAACCGCCGCCCTCTTCCTCATCGCCGGGCCGACCACCCATCCCATCCTTTGTGGAGGAGTCAAATTGCAAACGCTCACTCGTGACCACATCGTGCGTTGGATTACCCACCTGGCCGCGGTCCTGGAGGAGAACAAAGACTATCTCACCCAGTTGGACGCGGCCATTGGCGACGCGGACCACGGCATCAACATGGACCGGGGCTTCAAGAAGGTCCTCAGCCAGTTGCCCTCGGTGCAGGACAAAGACATCGGCACCATCCTCAAGACCGTGGGCATGGCGCTGATCTCCAGCGTGGGCGGCGCGGGTGGGCCCCTGTACGGCACATTGTTCATGCGCGCCGGCATGGCCGTAGGTTCCAAGTACGAACTCACCGCCGAGGACCTGGTGGCCATGTGGCGCGCCGCGGTCGAAGGCGTCATCCAACGCGGCCGGGCCCAACTGGGCGACAAGACCATGGTCGACGCGCTGCTGCCCGCGGTGGAAGCCATGCAACAAGCCCTGGCCGAGGGCGGCGACATCGTGGCCATCCTCCAGGCCGGCGTGGACGCGGCCGAAAAAGGCCGCGACGCCACCATCCCCCTGGTCGCGCGCAAGGGCCGGGCCAGTTACCTGGGCGAGCGCAGCGCCGGACACCTGGACCCCGGCGCGACCTCGTCCCACCTGTTGCTCAAAACCTTACTGGATGTGGTGACCGAATGACGCGAGGGGCCTCCCCCTCGCCCCTGCCGAAAGGAGCAGTGCTATGGCCAAGTATGTGGCTGCTGTGGACCAGGGTACCACCAGTACCCGCTGTATTCTGTTCGACCGCTCGGGCCGGGTGGTCAGCGTGGCTCAGAAAGAGCACGAGCAAATCTACCCCAAGCCCGGCTGGGTCGAGCACGACCCCATGGAGATCTGGGCCCGCACCCAGGAAGTGGTGGCCGAGGCCGTGGCCAAGGCCGGCGCCCAGCCCGGCGACATCGCCGCGGTGGGCGTGACCAACCAGCGCGAGACCACCGTGGTGTGGAACCGCCACACGGGCAAGCCCTACTACAACGCCATCGTGTGGCAGGACACCCGCACCAAGGACATCTGCGACGCGCTGGCCGCGGACGGCGGCCAGGATCGCTTCCGGGAGAAGGTCGGCCTGCCCCTGGCCACCTACTTCTCGGGCCCCAAGATCATGTGGCTGCTCGACAACATCCCCGGCTTGCGGGAAGACGCGGAAAAGGGCGACGCCATCTTCGGCAACATTGACACCTGGCTCATCTGGAACCTGACCGGCGGGCCCAAGGGCGGCGCGCATGTCACCGATGTCTCCAACGCCAGCCGCACCATGCTCATGAACCTCAAGACCCTGGATTGGGACGACGAGATCCTGAGCATCATGGGCATCCCGCGGGCCATGCTGCCCCGCATCGTACCTTCCAGCGACCCCAACACCTGGGGCACCACCCAGGCCGACGGCCCCTTCGGCGACGCCATCCCCGTCACGGGCGACCTGGGCGACCAGCAAGCCGCGCTGGTGGGCCAGACCTGCTTCTCGCCCGGCGAGGCCAAGAACACCTACGGCACGGGCTGCTTCCTGCTGCTCAACACCGGCACCGACATCGTGCACTCCAAGAGCGGCCTGCTGACCACCGTGGCCTACAAGTTCGGCGACGGCCCCGCGGTGTACGCGCTGGAAGGCTCCATCGCCATCACGGGCGCGCTGGTGCAATGGCTGCGCGACAACCTCAAGTTCTTCGAGAAGTCCGCGCAGGTGGAAGAATGCGCCCGCAGCGTGGAGGACAACGGCGGCGTGTACTTCGTGCCCGCGTTCTCGGGCCTGTTCGCGCCCTACTGGCGCAGCGACGCCCGGGGCGTCATCGTGGGCCTGACCCGCTACGCCAACAAGGGCCACATCTGCCGGGCCGCGCTGGAGGCCACCGCGTACCAGACCCGGGATGTGTTCGAGGCCATGATCCAGGACTCGGGCGTCAGCCTCAAGGCCCTCAAAGTGGACGGCGGCATGGTGTACAACGAACTGCTCATGCAGTTCCAGGCCGACATCCTCAATGTGCCCGTGGTGCGCCCCGTGGTCGCGGAGACCACCTCCCTGGGCGCGGCCTACGCCGCGGGCCTGGCCGTGGGCTTCTGGAACGACCTGGACGACCTGCGCCGCAACTGGCAGGTGGACAAGACCTGGGAGCCCCAGATGGACGAGGCCACCCGGGCCCACCTGTACCACTACTGGAAGAAGGCCGTCGAACGCACCTTCGGTTGGGTCGAATAAGCCTCTGGGGTCGGGGGACGCCCTCCGGGCGGGCCCGCGACCGCGGCTTTGGGCGTTCATCACTACCCCTGCCTGAGGTTCCCGCCTCGCCACACCCCGCGGGGCGGGAACCCCTACCCACCCGCCGCGGCCCGCGCCGCGCGGCCGCGGCAAGGAGCGGACGATGTCGGCCTACCATGTGGTCATCATCGGCGGCGGGGCCACGGGCGCGGCCCTGGCCCACGACCTGACCCTGCGGGGCGTGCGGGTCACCGTGGTCGAACGCGGGGAAGTCACCTCGGGCACCACCGGCCGCCACCACGGCCTGCTGCACAGCGGCGCGCGCTACGCGGTCAAAGACCCCGAATCCGCGCGCGAGTGCATCCAGGAGAACACCATCCTGCGGCGCATCGCGCCCGGCTCCTTTGAACTCAACGACGGCCTGTTCGTGGCCCTCACCGACGAAGATTTGGCCTACTACGACGATTTCATGGAGGGCTGCGCGGCCACGGGCATCCCCACCCGCACCCTGAGCCGGGAGGAGGCCCTGCGCCTGGAGCCCAACCTCAACCCGGACCTCAAACTCGCGGTCCAGGTGCCCGACGGCACCATGGACGCCATGCGCCTGCCCTTGCGCTTCCTGGCCACGGCCAAGCACAACGGCGCACGCGTGCTCCCCTACCACCAGGTCACCGAACTGGTCTTCCAGGGCCGCGCGGTGGCCGGGGTGCGCGGCCGCGACCACGCCCGCAACCGCGACTTCACCCTCACCGCGGACCTGGTGGTCAACGCGGCCGGGCCCTGGGCCGAGCACATCGCCCGCCTGGCCGGCGTGGATGTGCCCGTGGTGCCCTCGCCCGGCGTGCTGGTGGCCGTCTATGGCCGCTGGACCCACATGGTCATCAACCGCCTGCACCGGGCCGGCGACGGCGACATCGTAGTGCCCCAACGCACCCTGTCCGTCATCGGCACCAGTTCGTGGGTGGTGGACGACCCCGACCATCTGGATGTGCCCGAAGAGCACATCCGCCTGATGTACGAAAAAGGCGCGGAGATGATCCCCGCGCTGGCGCAGGCGCCCATGCGGGCCGCGTGGGCCGCGGCCCGGCCCCTGGTCGGCTCGCGGCAGGCCGAGAGCGGCCGGGAACTCAGCCGCACCTTCAAGGTCTTCGACCACGCGGACGAGGGCGTCGAGGGCTTCGTCACCATCGTGGGCGGCAAAGCCACCACCGCGCGGGCCATGGCCGAGGTCACCGCGGACCTGGTGGTGCGCAAACTGGGCCTGGACGCGCCCTGCCGCACCCGGGAAGTGGTGCTGCTGCCCCACACCGCGTACTACGCCTGAGCGCGGAGGGTTGCCATGTCTCAGACCACGCGCACCGTACAGTTGCGAGTCTATCGCTACAAACCGGGCGACCCCGCGCCCCGCTACGACACCTTCGCGGTGACCGCCACCCCGCGCACCACCGTGCTCGAGGCGTTGCAGGCCATCCGCCGCGACCAGGACCCCAGCCTCACCCTGCGGCACTCATGCCATCACGCCTCGTGCGGCACCTGCGGCATGGTGGTCAACGGCCGCGAGGTCCTGGCCTGCGTCACCCTCCTGGCCGACCTGGACGCGCCCGTCACCGTCGAACCCTTGCAGAACGCGCCCCTGATCAGCGACCTGGTGGTGGACATGGGGCCCTTCTACGCCACCTTCGCCCAGGCCGGCATGCCCCTGGTGCGCACCAGCGAGAACCAGGCCGGTTCGCGGCCCGCGCCCGGGGTCGAAGCCCTGACCCGCTTCGAGAGTTGCTTAGAGTGCGGTCTGTGCGTCTCGGCCTGCCCCGTCGCGGCCACCGATCCCCTCTACCTGGGCCCCGCGGCTCTGGCCGCCGCGTGGCGGGTGGTGCAAGAGCCCCGCGGCGCGGACCCGGCCCAGGTGCTGGCCTGGGTGGACCAGGAGCACGGCTGTTGGCGCTGCCACCTGGCCTTCGAGTGCTCCACCGTGTGCCCCAACGAGGTGCAGCCCGGGCAGTCCATCGCCGCGCTGCGAGGGCGTCTGGTGCAGGGGGACGGGCTCCGCGAACGGCCCGCGGGCGCCGCGGCCACCCCGGTTCCTCCCCCACCCGCGGCCCAACGCCGCGGCCTCGCGGCCTGGTTCGACCCCCGCGGCCGGGATGTGGGCTACTGGGCCTTCGTGCTGCATCGGCTCACCGGCCTGGCCCTGGTGCTCTACCTGGCCCTGCACCTGTGGGTCCTCAGCCTGCTGGCCCGCGGTTCTCAAGCCTGGGACGACTTCATCGCCCTGGCCCGCAGCCCCCTCTTCCTGGCCCTGGATGTGCTGCTCTTGTTCGGCGTGCTCTTCCACGGGCTGAACGGCCTGCGGGTGGCCCTGGTGGGCCTGGGCGTGGCCGCCGCGCGGCACAAGACCCTGTTCTGGATGCTCATGGCCGTGCTGGTGGTGGCCCTGCTGATCGGCGGTTGGGGCCTGGTGGCCGCAGCCCATCCCTGACCGCGCCCATCCGCATCCCATCCCTCAAGGAGGCTCCATGCTCTCGGCACGCAGCGGCAAACTCCTTTGGCTGGTGCAGGCCTTCAGCGGCCTGGCCCTGGTCGCGCTGCTGGGGCTGCACTTCGTGGCCCAGCACTATGTGGCCCAGGGCGGCCTGCGCACCTACGCGGATGTGCAAGCCTATCTGGCCTCGCCCCTGATTTGGTTCCTGGAGGCCCTCTTCCTGGTCGTGGTGGCCGTGCACGCCGCGCTGGGGCTGCGCGCCGTGGCCCTGGACCTGGGCCTCTCGCCCCGCGGCG
>JAADEN010000119.1 GCA_013153375.1 Chloroflexota bacterium
CGGTGGGCGCGGCCGCGGAGCCGGGCTCGCGGGCGTACACCGTCTGATAACGCTCCGGGTCGGCCACGGGCTTGTGGATGTACGGCGGCAGGGGCACCTGACCCACCTGGGCCAGCGCGTCGGGGTCCACGGGCCGGTTGAAGCGCACCCGCCGCAGCGGGCCGCCCAGGTCGGCCACGATCTCGGCATCCAGCCCCGCGGCCAGCGCGATGCGTCGTCCGGGGCGCAGGCCCCGGCCCCGCACCAGGGCCTGCCAGGTGTCGGGGGCCTCGGCCCGCAGCAGCAGCAACTCCACCTTGCCGCCCGTGGGCACCTTGCGGCCCCACAACCGGGCGGGGATGACGCGCGTCTGGTTGGCCACCAGCAAATCCCCCGGGCGCAAGAAGCGCCCCAGTTCGTAGAAGCGCGCGTGGGTGATGCCCTGGGTGGCCCGGTCGAGCACCATGAGCCGGGCGTGATCCCGGGGCTCGATGGGCTCCTGGGCGATGAACTCGGGCGGCAGGTCGTAGTCGAAGTCCGCGGTGCGCAGGGGCTGCTCGCTCATGATCCGGGCCGCACATAGATGGGATTGCTGAAAATCCAGCCCCGCCAGCGTCCCCACGCGTGGCGGTAGGCCTCGACCCGATAGACGCCGGGCGTCCGCACGGGGTAGGCCAGCACCTCCGCGTGGGGCCAGACGCCCACCTCGTGGCCGTCGCGCAGCAGGCGCAGCCGGGCCCGGCCGGGCAGGCGCACCTGCAAGGTCACGCCGCCGTCGAGGCGGATTTCGTCGCCCATCCACGCGGTGCCGGCCGCGCCCTGGGCGCGGAAACGGAAGCCCCGCGCGGAACCCAGCAGGTCGTTGGCCACGAACGCGCGGCCCGCGGCCAGGGCCGTATAGACCGCGTGCCGGTCGGCTTCGACCCGGCCCGCCAGGGGTTCGTCCAACAGCACATGGGTGTTCACGGCCCGAAAGTGCGCCTCGTAGGGGAACAAGCGCACCCGGCCGCCCAACTTGGGGAGGGCGTGCGCGTCCGCGCCCGCGATGGCCACCACCCGCTGGCCCTGCCGGGTGAGATCGTCCCACAGGCGCAGGGTCTGCGGGAACGGCGCCACGGCCACGCGGTGGAATTGCAAGGCGTAGAAGACCGCGTGGGCCCAGGTGCGCAAGTGGCTCTTGAACTCGCTCATCGCGTTCCAGAGTTCGATGCCGTGGTAGCCCTGCACCTGCCAGGCGCGCCAGGGGAACGCGGCCTCGCCCACCGCGGGCGCGGGCGGGTCGTGGGGATGGGCCAGAAAGGCCAGCCCGCCGCCGCGACGGGTCGCGTCGATGAGGCGCTGGGGATCGGTCTCGTGGACGGCCAGTTCGGTAGCCACGCCAAAGGTGAGCAAATGGTTGCCCCAGCGTTCGGGCGGCGCGGTGCGGTCATGCACCTCCTCGCCCATGAGGGCCAGCACCCGCCGCGTGCCGTCGGTGTAGTAGCCCTCGACGCCCTCGACCCGCAGGTTGTGGTCGGTGAACTGCACCACATCCACGCCGGCGCGCAGCGCGGCCCGCAGCACCTCCGCGTGGGTGCCGTGCCCGTCGGAGTAGATGGTGTGGATGTGGGGGTGGAAGACGATTTCATGCATAAGAAGTAGTCGGCAGTCGGTGGTCGGTAGTCGGTAGGGGCGCAGCGGTGCTGCGTCCGAGCACATCGCCCAGCCCGCCGCGGGGGATGGGAGGGGTTCGCCCCCGAGCGGCCACTTCTACATCTTTCTTTTGCGTGCGCCCTTCTCCCGCGCCCGTTTGACGCCCGGCAGGGCTTGGGCTATAATCCGGCCCGTGCCCCAACTCGGGGCGCGACGATTCATGCTGGGAGGTCCATTGTGGAACCCTTTTTGTACACCGCCTTGATTATAACCTCGATCGCGCTCATCATCAGCGTGATTTTGCAAAGCAAAGGCGCGGGTCTGGGCGGCCTCACCGGCGCGGACTTCGGCGGCTTCGTCACCGCGCGGCGCGGGCTGGAAAAGACCCTCTTCCAGGCCACCATCGTGCTGAGCGTGCTGTTCTTCGTGCTGGTCATCCTCATCCTGCGCCTGACGGGGTGACGGCGCCGTCCACGCCCGCCCTACCCTCGGACGGCCTTCCGACCGCGGCGCGGCCCGGCCGTTCGCGGAGCCTTTCCCCATGAGCACGCCCTCCAACCCCGACCCAACCCCGCCTCAACCCTCGTTTTGGCGGCGCTACGGCTGGGCCCTGGCCCTCATCGGGCTGGCCGCGGCCCTCATCGGCTTTTTGCTGTGGAGCCAGCGCGGGCCCCAGGGCGGACGCAGCCCCGCGGCCGTGGGCACGGCCGCGCCCAGCGACGCGCCCGCGCCCGGAGGCACCTACACCGAGGCGCTGGTGGGCGCGCTGGGGCGGCTCAACCCCCTGTTCGACCACCTCAACCCCGCGGATCGGGATGTCAACCGCCTGCTCTATCGGGGCCTGCTGCGCTTCGACGCCCGCGGGCTGCCGCAACCGGACCTGGCCGAAGCGTGGGGCGTGTCCAAGGACGGCAAGATCTACAACCTGGCCCTGCGCCGGGGCGCAGTGTGGCACGACGGCAGGCCCATCACCGCGGACGATGTGCTCTTCACCGTGGAACTGATGCGCCGCGACGACCTGCCTGTGGATCCCAACCTGCGGGAACTCTGGCAGCAGGTCGAAGCCGTGGCCCTGGACGAGGCCACGGTCCAGTTCCGCCTGGAGGAGCCCTTCGCGCCCTTCCTGGACTACCTGACCTTCGGCATCCTGCCCAAACACGTTTGGGAAGACATTCCGGCCGAGGAGATGGTGGACGCGGAGGCCAACCTCAAACCCGTGGGCAACGGGCCCTTCCGCTTCGACCATTTTCTGGTCCACCAGGGGCGGGTGACGGGCGTGGTGCTCAAGGCTTTCGAGGACTTCTACCTGGGTCGGCCTTATCTGGACGAGTTCATCTTCCGCTACTACGACGCGCCCCCGGACACGCTGGCGGCTTACCGCGAGGGCGAGGTGCTGGGGCTGGCCGAGGTCACGCCCGACATCCTGCCCGCGGCCCTGCAAGAGCCGACGCTGAACTTCTACACCGCGCGGCTGCCGCGGCTGACCCTGGTGCTGCTCAACCTGCGCCAAAATCAGGTGCCCTTCTTCACCGAGCGCGAAGTGCGCCGCGCGCTGCTCATGGCCATCAATCGGGAGCGCATCATCAAGCAGGTGCTGGCCGGGCAAGGGCTGGTGGCCGACAGCCCCATCTTCCCCGGCACCTGGGCCTACAACCCGCAGACGCCGCGCGTGCCCTACGACCCCGACGCCGCGGCCCGGCTGCTGGACGAGGCCGGCTTCGTGCTGGGCGACGACGGCGTGCGGGTCAAGGAAGACACCCGCCTGCGCTTCACCCTCTCGCATCCCAACACGCCCACCCACACGGCCATCGCCCAGGCCCTGCAACGCGATTGGGCCCGCATCGGCGTGGAGGTCAAACTGCAGCCCCTGCCCTACGAGACCCTCATCGCCGAGCGCCTGGAGCCGCGCAACTACCAGGCCGCGCTGGTGGACATGGACTTCTCCCGCTCGCCCGACCCGGATCCGTATGTGTTCTGGCACAAGGCCGAAATCTCGGGCGGCGGGCAGAACTACAGCGGCTGGGAGCACGACCGGGCCAGCACCCTGCTGGAACTGGCGCGGGTCACGCCCGACCTGCAAAAACGCACCAAACTGTACTACAGTTTCCAACAGATTTTCGCGGAGGAACTGCCCGCGCTGCCCCTGTTCTACCCCGTGTACACCTACGCGGTGGACGCGCAGGTCAAGGGCATCCGCCTGGGGCCGGTGTTCGACCGCAGCGACCGCTTCAACCAGGTGACCGAGTGGTACATGGTGGGCCGGCCCGCGGTCGCGCCCGTGGTGGAGGTGGAGACCGCCGCGCCCACGCCCGAGGAGCCGTAGCCCCGCGCCTCCCTCGGCCCCGGGGCGGAAAGGGCGAAGTTCGGCCCCGCGCGGCCCGCGGGCCCCTGTGGATGTCTCGGACGGTAGGGGCGACCGGCGGGTCGCCCGGCCCGCTTCCGCGCCAACCCCTCCCATCCCCCGCGGCCTCGCTGCACTCGGCCGCGGGGTGGGGTTTGCAGGCTGGGCGCGAAACACGACACCGCTTCTACAACATTTGCCTGCACCCATCTTCGCCTCCGACTTCCGACTCAGCGCCCGTCCTGGTATAATCGTCTCGACGGCCGGGTTGTACCGCGGCCGTTGTACATCTGCCGGCCTCGAGGGCCGGGCAAGGAGCACCCCATGACCACCTACACCCCCATCGACCTCACCGTGTATCCCGAACGGCGGGCCCGCGCGGCGCGCCGCGCCCGAGAGCGGGGCATTCTACTGCCCACCTTCGCGCAGATGATCAACCCCGACCTCGTCCCCGACGACATCAAAGGGGAACTGCGGAACCTGGGTCTGTGGGAGATCCACCCCCGCAACCTGTTCCGCATCACCTGGCACAACGAACCCGTGCCCCACGGCGGCCTGTTCGGCCCCGTCAACTACCTGGAATTTCCGCCCGAACTCACCGGCGTGCCGGCCCGCATCGTCGCGCTGGTGGGCAAGTGGTTCCCCACGGGCGCGCACAAAGTGGGCGCGGCCTACGGCGTGCTGGTGCCCTACCTGGTCACCGGCCAGTTCGACCCCACGGTGCAAAAGGCCGCCTGGCCCTCCACGGGCAACTATTGCCGCGGCGGCGCGTTCGACTCCCGGCTGCTCGCGGTGCACTCCATCGCCATCCTGCCCGAGGGTATGAGCCAGGAGCGCTTCGAATGGCTCAAAGGCGTGGCCGACGAGGTCATCAAGACCCCCGGCTCCGAGGCCAATGTGAAAGAAATTTTCGACAAATGTAAAGAATTGCAGGCCTCGGGCGAAGACATCATGATTTTCAATCAATTCGACGAATTCGGCAATTACCTGTGGCACTACGCGGTCACCGGCCGGGCCATGGAAGAGGTGCTCGAGCGGGTCATGGGCCCCCGGGACGAATTCCGCGGCCTGGCCCTGACCACGGGCTCCGCAGGCACCATCGCCAGCGGCGACTACCTCAAACAGCGCTTCCCCACGGCCAAGGTCGCCGCGGGCGAGGCCCTGCAGGTGCCCACCCTGATGGAGAACGGCTTTGGCGAGCACCGCATCGAGGGCATCGGCGACAAGCATGTGCCCTGGATCCACAATGTGCGCAACACCGACCTGGTCATTGATGTGGACGACAACGCGGTGGTCAGCCTGGCCCGGCTGTTCAACGAGCCCGCGGGCCGCGCCTACCTGGTCCGCCAGGGCGTGCCCGAAGACCTGGTGAGCCAACTGGACCTGCTGGGCTTTTCGGGCATCGCCAACCTGGTCATGAGCGTCAAATTCGCCAAATACTACGAACTCGGCCCCAACGATGTGGTCCTCACCGTGCTCACCGACTCCATGGAACTCTACCAGAGCCGCCTGCGCGAGATGCACGAGGAGTACGGCGAGTACACCGACATCGACGCGGCCCGGGACTTCGCCCGCTACCTGCAGGCCGCGGATGTGGACCACCTGCTCGAACTGCGCTACACCGACCGCCGGCGCATCCACAACCTCAAATACTTCACCTGGGTCGAGCAGCAGGGCAAGGACGCGGACGAACTGCGGGCCCAATGGTACGATCGCGACTACTGGAAGCGCATCCAGGACCTGTTGCCGCAAATCGACGCGCTCATCGAAGAGTTCAACGCCTTGGTGCGCCAGGGTTGATGGTTTCTGGGGGATGGGCTCCGCGAACGGCCGGCCGCCGCCGCGGTCCCATCCCCTTTCGCCCCCCTCGGAGAGCATCCCCATGCCCCTGGCCCTCTTCGATGTGGACGGCACGCTGACCACCGAGCACACCTGGAAGGCCCTGATGGTGGGTTTCGCCCACCACGGGCTCAAGCGGGCCACGCATCGGGGGTTCCTGGCCGTGCACTACCCCCTCTACATGCTGCACAAACTGGGGCTGGTATCGCAGGAGCGCTTTCGGAGGGTCTGGGCTGGCGACCTGGCCTGGTATTTCCGCGGGCTGACGCCGGCCGCGCTCGCGCCCGTGCTGCACACCGCGGTGGACTACCTGGCCCAGCACTGGCGCGCCGCGGGCGTGGCCCGTTTGCAGCAGCACCTGGACCAGGGCGACCCGGTGGTGCTGGTCTCGGCCGCGCCCGAGCCGCTGCTGCGCGCGGTGGGTCAGGCCCTGGGCGTGGCCCATGTGGTGGGCACCCGCCCCGAAATGCGCCAGGGCCGCTACACGGGCCGCACCGTGCCGCCCGTGTGCATCGGACGGCACAAGGCCGCGCGGGCCCGGGCCTACGCGGAGGCCCAGGGCTGGCCCGTGGACTGGTCCACGGCCTACGCGTACGCGGACGCCATCTCGGACCTGGACCTGCTGGAGATGGTGGGCCACCCCGTGGCCGTCGCGCCCGACCCCGCGCTGGCGGCCATCGCCCGCGAACGCGGCTGGGAGGTGGTGACGGATCCGGCCTGAACCTGAAGGGAGGAGGGCGACATGTCCGAGAGCCTCCGGCTCCATCCCGAGGACCTGGTGCTGGTGGCCATCGTGCCCCAGCCCCGGGACCTGCACATCGCCCGCACCCTGGGCTGGTATCGCATTCCCCTGGCCAGCGCGCCCAAAATCGTGGCCGTGGATTGGCTCGCGCTGTATCAACCCGCGTCCTTCGGCCCCCAGCACCGCTGGCGCATCGAGTACGCCGCGCCCGTGCTGGGGCACGAACTGGTGCGCCGGGTGGAGTTGTTTCGGGACGAGCCCGACCATCCCCGCGCCCAGGAGGAGTATTTCAAACTGCAATTGGGGCCTTTGGTGCGCCTGCCGCAGCCCATCCGGGCGGGCAAGTGGCGGCGGGTGACCTTCTTCTACACCACGGGCGCGCGGCTGCAGCAAGCCGCAACCCTGGCCGACCTGCGGGCCGACGCCGCGGAGCGGCGGGTGCTGTGGCGCGCGCTGCGGGAGCGGGCCGCACGGCAAGAGGAGTATCGTGTCCCTTCCCTGCCCGAAGTGCCGCCCGAGGCCTGGCTGGCCCTGCTCGGCTGGCACGGCGGCGAAGTTTCGGGCTGATAAGCCCCTATTGAGGAGGTGCTGTGATGACTCTATTGGCCAAAATCACGGGAGGTTTCTTTCTGGCGCTGGGCCTGCTCTTGATACTCGGGGGCCTGTTCGTGACCGTGGGCGGGTCGCTCGGCGAGATGGGCGCGTCCCAGATCCCCATGTCCTTGCGGATGAGCCGCTGGCTGGTTCCGGCCATGATGGGCTTTGCCCTGATCGTCGAAGGCATGCTGGTCGCGGCTCTGGGAGAGGTCCTGTGGCTGCTGGCGAACATCGCGGAGAACAACGCGCGGCTGGCCGACACCTTCGGCCGCCGCTCGTAAGGCGCAGCCGGCCGCGGACGCGGCGGCGCAAGACGAAACGCCTGGGCCGGAGGTGCGCATGATCCGCAAGATGGGAGCCGCGCTGGTGCTGGCCGGGCTGATTTACCTGGCCCTCGGCCTGGCGTTCCACATCAAGTGGAAGGCCGAACTGCGGGCCTGCCGCGAGGCGCGCCGGGCCCAGGGCGCCTTCGTCGAGCCGGAGGTGTTCCCCGTGCTGGGCGTGTTCTTCGACATGACCGCCTGGCCTGTGTACGCGTGGGCGAACATCTACCACCACGGCACGCCCTTCGCGACGCCGTGCACCCACTCCGAAGCGCGCGTGGACGCCCCTCACGCCGCAGCCCGAACCGTCATTCCGCCATCACCGTATCGAACAGCATGTAACCCACGGCCAGGAAGATGAGGTCCGTGGCCACCAGCAGGTGCACCGCGCCCGCGAAGTCCTCCCACGGGAGGCCGCGCAAAAAGCCCATGCTGGCCCGCACCGCAGGGATGAGCACAGGCAGCACCAGGGGCAGCAGCAGGATGGGCAGCAGCATGTCGCGCGTCCGGGCCTGGACCGCCATGGCCGCCAGCAGCGTGCCCACGGCCACATAGCCCAGGGAGCCCAGGGCGATCACGCCCCACAGGCCGGGGCTGAACAGGTTCTGGTTGTAGAACACGCTCACCAAAGGCACGACCAGCGCGGCCATGAAGAGCATGAACAACCAGTTGGCCAGCACTTTGCCCAGGTAAATCGCGCTGCGGTCCATGGGCGCGAGCAGCAGGCCGTCCAGCGCGCCCCGGTCCTTCTCCGCGGCCATGGAGCGGTTGAGGCCCAGGGTTCCGGCGAAGGTGAAGGTGCTCCACAGCACGCCGCCGATGACGGTGGCGCGGGTGCGCGCGTCCAGTTCCAGCGCGAAGTTGAAGATGAAGATGACCGACAGCGCGAACACCATCATGCTGGACAGCAACTCCCGGCTGCGCCACTCCGCGGTCAAATCCTTCCACACGATGGCCAGCATCGCGCGCCACAAAGGCGTCTCGCGCGGCGCCGGGGCCTGGGATGCCGTCATGCCGCGCCTCCTGAAGCCGAAGGGGCCGCGGGCCGGTCGGCCATGACCGCGGCCCGGTAGAAATCCAGCAGGTCCTGGTCCGAGATGTGCTCCCGCGACACCGAGGCCGCGATGCGGCCCCGGGAGAGCACCACGAAGCGGGAAGCCAGCGCAGCCACCCGCGGCAGGTTGTGGGAGGCCATGAGCACGGTGCGGCCCTCGGCCGCGATGGGGCGCAGCAGCGCGTCCAGCCGCGCGGCCGCGTCCTGGTCCAGGCCCGTGTAGGGCTCGTCCAGCAGCAGGATGCGCGGGTCGTGCAGCAGCGCGCGCGCGATGGCCAGGCGCTGCTGCATGCCGCGCGAGAAGGTGCGCACCGGATCGCGGCGGCGGGAGGCCAGGCCCACCCGCTCGAGCAGCGCGGCGATGCGCTCCCCCGCGCGGGGCACGCTGTAGAGGCGGGCGTAAAAGCGCAGGTTCTGCTCCGCGCTCAGGTCGCCGTAGAGCAAAGGCTGATGGCTGACCAGGCCCAGATAGCGCCGGGCCGCGGAGGCCTGGCCGGGCAGACGGTACCCGGCCAGGCGCACCTCGCCGTGGTTGGGGCGGCTCAGAGTGGCCAGAATGCGCAGCAAGGTGGTCTTGCCCGCGCCGTTGGGGCCCAGCAGCGCGACGAACTCGCCGGCCTGGACTTCCAGATCCACCCCGCGCAACACCACCCGCAGGCCAAAGCGTTTGACCAGCCTGCGCACCGCGATCATGGGCCCGGTGGAGGGCGTGCTCACGCGTCGCCTCCTGCCGCGTCGGAGGCGTTGCGGCGGCCCTGGGCGCGGGCCAGCAGGCGGGCCAGGTGGGCCTTGTAGGCCGCGCGGCGGGCGTGGTAAATCTCGTCGCTGATCTTGCCGGCCTTGTGCAGGTCGTCCAGGGCCAGAATGGCGTCCATGAGCGCGTCGGGGTCGTCCCGCAGCGCGTCGGGGATATCTTCCGCGGCGGGTTCGGACGCGGCAGCCTCGTCCGCGGCCGCGGCCTCACCCGGAGGATTTCCCCCGTAACCGGGGTTGTCGGACGCGCCCTCCGCGTCGGCCC
>JAADEN010000166.1 GCA_013153375.1 Chloroflexota bacterium
GTCGCGAGTCGGTAGTCGGCAGTCGCCAGTTTTGTATCCGCGTTCGTCCGCGGTTTCCGTGTCCATCCGTCCCCATCCGTGTCCGTCCGTGTTCATCCGTGTTTATCCGTGGTTTCAAACCACCAACCCCTTCACCATCCATCCGCGGTTCCCGCATCCACCTCAGCGCTTGCGCTTTTTCTTGCGCCGTTTGCGGGGCGCGGGGCCGCGTTTCTCGAAGACTTGGGCGGGCCTTGACCCATCTTGGGCGTTGCGGCTATAATGGAGGTCCGACAGACCCCACAGGCAGGAAACCCTGCCGGGAGGAGTAGGCGTCGTCCGGCCGCCAGAGAGGGCCCGCCACAGGCTGCGAGCGGGCCTCGGTGCCAGGGACGCCGAAGGTCGCCCGGCGTGGTGGGGGCCGCAGAACGCCGCCCCGCGGTCAGTAGAGCGGTCCGGGTGGGCCCGTTACAGCCCCAGCCCTTCGCGTCACGCGGCGGGTGGTGAGCGCGTCGGCGCCGCAAGGCCCGACGAAGCGAGGTGGTACCGCGGAAGCACCGGTCCCTTCCGTCCTCGCACGGGAGGGACCGTCGTCGTTTAACCCGCGCCGCGGCCCAAAGCCCTGTCCCCCAAACCCAAGGGCCGTAGCCCGCTCGCAATCCTCGGCCAGGAGGTGTCCCGATGGCGTACGAACTGCCCAAAACCTTCGACTACCGCAACCTCGAGCCCCAGATCTATCAGACCTGGGAGCGCAAGGGCTACTTCAAGCCCTGGAACGACCCCACCAAGCCCGGCTTCGATCCGTCCATCGAGCCCTTCGTGATCTCCATGCCGCCGCCCAATGTGACGGGCGAACTGCACCTGGGCCACGCCATGATGGTGGCCCTGGAGGACTTGATGATCCGCCAGAAGCGCATGGAGGGCGTGCCCACCCTGTGGGTGCCCGGCACGGACCACGCGGGCATCGCCACCCAACTCATGGTGGAAAAGGACCTGGCCGGGCAGGGCAAGACCCGCTACGACCTGGGCCGCGAGGCCTTCGAGCAGCGCGTCTGGGACTGGAAGCGCAAGTACGGCGGCATCATCACCACCCAAATCCGCCGCCTGGGCGCGTCGTGCGACTGGGACCGGGAGAAGTTCACCCTGGATCCCGACCTCTACCGCGCGGTGATGGAAGCCTTCGTGCGCCTGTGGGAGAAGGGCCTGATCTACCGCGGCTACCGGGTCATCAACTGGTCGCCGGGCCTGCAAACCGCGGTGTCGGACCTGGAGGTGGAGTACAAAGAGGTCCAGGGCAAACTGTACTACTTCAAGTACATGCTGGCCGACGGCGAGGGCGAATACATCCCCGTGGCCACCACCCGGCCCGAGACCATTCTGGGCGACACCGCGGTGGCCGTGCACCCCGAGGACGCGCGCTATCAGAAGTACATCGGCCGCGAGGTGGTGGTGCCCATCCTGGGCCGGCGCATCCCCGTCATCGCGGACGAGCGGGTGGACCGGGAGTTCGGCACGGGCGCGCTCAAGATCACGCCCGGCCACGACCCCGTGGACTTCGAGATCGGCCAGAGCCACGGCCTGCCCGTCCTCATCGTGATGGACGAGCGGGGCTACATGAACGCGCTCGCGGGGCCTTACGCGGGCCTGGAGCGCTTCGAGGCCCGGGAGAAACTGTGGGCCGACATGAAAGAGGCCGGGCTGGTGCTCAAAGAAGCGCCCTACCTGCACCGGGTGCCTTTCGCGCAGCGGGGCGGCGAGCCCATCGAGCCCCTGGCCTCGGTGCAGTGGTTCGTGCGCATCCAGCCCCTGGCAAAGCCCGCGCTGGAGGTGGTGCGCGCGGGCCGCATCCGCATCATCCCCGAGCGCTTCGCCAAGGTGTATTATCACTGGCTGGAGAACATCCGCGATTGGACCATCTCCCGCCAACTGTGGTGGGGCCACCGCATCCCCGCGTGGTATTGCATGGACTGCCCCGCGGAGGACGGGCGGCGCCAGGCCGAGCATGTGCGCTTCATCTTCAACCCGCCCCTGGAAGTGGACGGCCAAACCCTGGAGATGGCGACTTACGCGGAACTGGAAGCCCAGGGCCTGGCCCGACCCGAAATCCTGGAAAAAGCCGCCCACATGAAGGTGGACCTGGCCGTCAAGCCCATCGTGGCCCGCGAAGCGCCCGAGCGCTGCCCCGTGTGCGGCAGCACCCGCCTGGTGCAAGAGGCCGATGTGCTCGATACCTGGTTCTCGTCGGGCCTGTGGCCCTTCTCCACCCTGGGCTGGCCCGAAGACACGCCCGACTATCGCTACTTCTACCCCACCACGGTCATGGAGACGGGCTACGACATCCTGTTCTTCTGGGTGGCCCGCATGATCATGATGGGCCTGGAGTTCACCGGCCAGGAGCCCTTCCGCATCGTGTACCTGCACGGCCTGGTGCGGGACGAGTTCGGGCGCAAGATGAGCAAGACCACGGGCAATGTGATCAACCCGCTGGAAGTCATCGAGAAGTACGGCACCGACCCCCTGCGCTTTACGCTGCTGGTGGGCAGCGCGCCGGGCAACGACATCAACCTGAGTTGGAAGAAGATCGAGGCCAACCGCAACTTCGCCAACAAGGTGTGGAACCTGGGCCGCTTCGTGCTGCGCGCTTTCGCGGCCGCGCCCGCGGCGCCCCAGGCCGAGCCCGACTGGACCCTGGCCGACTCGTGGATCTGGGCCCGGCTGCAAGAGGTCATCCGTCAGGTGAACGCGCTCAACGAGCGCTACCTCTTCGGCGAGGCGGGCAAACTGGTCTATGAGTTCGTGTGGGGCGAATTCGCGGACTGGTATGTGGAAATGGCCAAGCCCCAACTCAAAGCCGGCGGCGACCGGGCCTACTACACCGCGCTGGCCCTGAGCAAGGTCCTGGACGCCATCCTGCGCCTGCTGCATCCCTACACGCCTTTTGTGACGGAAGCCCTGTGGGGCCATCTCAAGACCGCGGTGCAGCAGCACTTCGGCGACCGGGCGCCCGAGTTCAGTTTCGACGGCCAGTGGGCCGACATGCTCATCATCGCGGCCTGGCCCCAGGCCCACGCGCCCGAGGGCTGGGAGGACGCCAAACTGCGCACCTTCCGCCAGTTGCAAGCCTTGGTGCGGGCCATTCGGCGCTACCGCGCGGAGCGGGGCCTGGACCCCAAGACGAAGTTGCCCGCGCTCATCGTGGCCGGCGACGACCGGGAGGCGCTGGAAAGCGTGCGGGCCGGGCTGGCCCTGGTGGCCCGCCTGGATCCCCAGGCGTTGCGCATCGCGGCCCAGGCCGAGCCGCCTGAGGGCGCGACGGCCATCGTCGTGGGCCCGTGGACCGCGTACCTGGGCCTGCCCACCGCGGACCCCGCGCTGCGGGCCCGCCTGGAGAAGAAACTGGCCGAGGTCGAGGCCCAAATCGCGCGGCTGGAGAACCTGCTGGCCGGGCCCTTCGCGCAGAAAGCCCCGCCGGCCGTGGTGCAGCGCGAGCGGGACAAACTGGCCCGCTACCGCGAAGAGGCCGCGGCCTTGCGGCGGCAGTTGGGCGCGTAGCCGCGCCTCGCGGGCGGGGTCGAGCCTGGCCCCGCCCGTTGGTATCCCCCGGAGAAACGACCATGATCGTGGTGCTCTTTCAAGCCGAGGTCCGTGAGGTGGACGAGGACTACATCCGCACGGGCCGCCGCCTGCGGGAACTGGCCCAGACGAAGTACGGCTGCCTGGGCATGGTCAGCGCGGCCGAGGGCGGCCGCGAGATCGCGGTGTCGTACTGGCGCAGCCGGGAGGATTTGCTGCGCTGGAAGAACGACCCCGAACACCGCCGGGCCCAAGCCCTGGCCCGCGAGCGCTGGTATCGCAGTTACAAAGTGCAGGTGCTCGAGATGCTGTACGAGTATGCATTCTCCGCGGCGGCCTGACGGCAAATGGCAGGGCCGTTCAGGCATGTCCCCCAAGAACCGTTATACTTAGGGCCCGAGACAGCGCGTCGGACGACCAACAGGAGCGACGATGACGGAACTGACCATTGTGGGCGGCGGCCTGGCCGGAAGCGAAGCCGCGTGGCAGGCGGCGCAGCGGGGGCTGAAGGTGCGCCTGTTCGAGATGCGCCCCGTGAAGATGACCCCCGCGCACACCACGGGCTACCTGGCCGAGTTGGTGTGCTCCAACTCCCTGGGCACGCGGCTGCCCGACCGGGCCGGAGGGCTGCTCAAGGAAGAACTGCGGCGCATGGGCTCGCTGCTGCTGCGCCTGGCCGAGGAGAGCGCGGTGCCGGCCGGCAGCGCGCTGGCCGTGGACCGGGAGGTCTTCGCGGCCAAGGTGACCGCGGCCCTGGAAGGCCATCCCAACATCGAAATCGTGCGCCAGGAGGTCACCGACATCCCCGCGGGCCTGGCCGTCATCGCCAGCGGGCCCCTGACCTCCAACGCGCTCTCCCAGGCGCTCATGCGCTTGACCGGCCAGGAGCATCTGTTCTTCTACGACGCCATCGCGCCCATCGTGGTCGCCGACAGCATCAACATGGACATTTGCTTTCGGGCCTCGCGCTACGGGCGGGGCGAGCAGGCCGAAGGCGACTACATCAACTGCCCCATGAATCGGGAGGAGTACTACCGCTTCGTGGACGCGCTGGTGCACGCGGAGCGCATCGAACTGCACGACTTCGAGCGCCCGGTGCTGGACACAGGGGTCAAGGTCAAGGCCGGCAAGAGCCGCTTCTTCGAGGGCTGCCTGCCCATCGAGGTGCTGGCCCGCCGCGGGCGCGACGCGCTGGCCTACGGCCCCCTGCGCCCCGTGGGCCTGGTGGACCCCCGCACGGGCCAGCGCCCCTACGCGGTGGTCCAACTGCGTCAGGACAACCTGGCCGGCACGCTGTACAACATGGTGGGCTTCCAGACCAACCTCAAGTTCTCCGAGCAGCGCCGGGTGTTTCGCCTGATCCCCGGCCTGGAGCACGCGGAGTTCGCCCGCTACGGCCAGATGCACCGCAACACTTTCCTGTTTTCGCCCGCGCTGCTGTGGCCCACCCTGCAATTTCGAGCCCGAGAGGACTTGTTCTTTGCGGGCCAGATCACGGGCGTCGAGGGCTATGTCGGGAACATCGCCACCGGCCTGTTGGCCGGCTGGAACGCGGCCCGGCTGGCCCAGGGCCGCGCGCCTTTGGTGCTGCCCCGGGAGACCATGCTCGGCGCGCTGTTGCATTACATCACCCACGCGTCCGAGCACGACTTTCAGCCCATGAAGGCCAACTTCGGGCTGCTGCCCCCGCTGCCGCGGCGGATACGCGACAAGCGCGCCCGAGCCCGAGCGTACAGCCAACGCGCGTTGCAAGCCCTGGATGCCTTTCTGCAGACCTTGCCCGACGCGCACCCCTGAGGCCGCCGCTCGCGGCAGAAGACGCGCAAGTTTGGCGCTTTGGCCCGCGCCGGCCCCCTTTCGTTTCGCCAGCCTCCCGGACTTTTGCTATACTTACTTAGAGCGAGCCGACCCTTTCACGACGAACCCTTAGGACATAGCAATGCCTTGGGACACCTCACCCTGGATCCACATACCGCCCGTTCTGGTCGCCCTGGGCGCGGGCCTCCTCGGTTTCCTGACCGCGGTCTTCCTGTTGCGCTCGCGCCGCCGGGGCACCAGCGGTCCCTGGCACCTCAGCCCCGACTACACCCATCCCGCGGAGCCGGTGGACGAGGACGAACTGCAACTCCAAAGCCACTTCAAGGACCTGCCCGCGCTGCGGCCCAGGCCGCCCGAACAACCCACCCCCGCGGAGACCCAACTCTGGCAACGGGCGTACGAACGCATGCTGGAACTGCTCAACCTGGTGCGCGGGGACCACAAGGCGCTGCGCATGGTCGTCTGGTATCCCACCGCGGACCGCAAGCAATGGCGCGCCGAACTGGGCTTCAACCTGGAGGTGGACGACCTGCACTTCGTGCTGAATCTGGACGAACAGCCCCAATTGCGGGAGTGGGTGCTGGAGCGGGAGCAGGCCTATGTGCTGCCCCTGGGCGCGGACGCCTCGCTGCGCTCCTGGAGCGCGCTGGCCCACTGCCGCAGCGGGTTCTGGGTGCCCATCCGCTACTTCCATCGGGTGGATCGGCTGGTGTTGCTGGCCCACCCCAGCGGGAACTACTTCCAACCGCACCGGGCCCGGCTCATCAGCACGGCCCTGGCCATGGCCGCGCTGGAAGGCGCCCGCCTGTGGTACGAGGAACTGCTGCGCCGCATCAAGGCCCAGTGGGTGCAGTGGGAGAAGCGCCTCTACCGCCGCCTGGCCCGCCAACTGCACGACGGCCCCGCGCAGACGGTCTCGGCCCTGGCCATGGAGGCCGGTTACCTGCGCCTGCAGAGCAAGCGCGATCCCCAGGCCGCGCTGAGCAACCTCAAACGCCTGGAAGACCTGGCCCGCGAGGCCGCGCAGGAAATCCGCCACTTGCTGTTCATCTTGCGCCCCGTGATTCTGGAGGAAGAGGGCCTGGCGGCCGCGCTGCACGATCTGGCCGGCAAGATGAACCGCCTCTATCGGCAGCAGGTCATCCTGGAACTCTCGCCCGAAGTGCTGGAGCGGGTGCATCCCACGGTGCAGACTTTGCTCTTCTACATCGCGGTCGAGGGATTGAACAACGCGGCCAAACACGCCCAGGCCGAAACCGTATGGGTGCGCCTGCGCCCCGACACCCGCGGGGAGCGCCTGATTTTGGAAATCGAGGACAACGGCCGGGGGTTCGATCCCGACCAGGTCTTCGGTAACTACACCCGCCGCGAGAGCCTGGGCCTGCTGACCCTGCAAGAGCGGGTGCGTCGGCTGGGAGGACGCCTGGAAATCCACTCCGCGCCGGGCCAGGGCACGCGGTTGGTCATCTACGCGCCGTATGTGCTGGAGCCCGACGGGGGCGACGAAACCGCCCCTGCGGAGGAAGCCGCCACTACGGCCCCGGCCGAGGAAAACGCGGCGCCGGGAGCCGCCAGCGAAGAACAGCCCGCCGCCAACCCCTGACCTGACGCCCGCCTCGCTTCGCCCCAGACCAAAGCGGCCTTACGCGCCGCCCTGCATCAGGTTGGCCTGCGCCCGCAGCGCGGGGCCCAGACGCCGCACCGCCTGCGCCCGGTGGCTGAGGCGGTTCTTGGCTTCGGTGTCCAACTCGGCCAGGGTGCGCCCCAGGTCGGGGATGAAGAACAGCGGATCGTAGCCGAAGCCGTGCTCGCCCCGGGCCTGGGGCACAATCTCGCCCTCCAGCACGCCCTCGGCCAGCCACAATTCCCCCTGGGGGCCGGCCAGGGCCACCACGCAGCGGAAGCGCGCCCGCCAGGGCCGCGGCTGGGCTTCCAGCAGGGCCAGCAGGTGGGCCCGCCGCTCCGCGTCGGTGCTCTGCTGCCCGCGCGGGCCGAAGCGGGCCGAATGCAAGCCCGGCGCGCCGCCCAACGCGTCCACCTCCAGGCCCGTGTCGTCGGCCAGGGCCCACAGGCCCGTGCGCCGGGCCGCGGCCAGGGCCTTGAGCACCGCGTTCTCCGCGTAGGACGCGCCGGTCTCGGCCACCCGGGGCAGACCGCCCACCTGGTCCGGGGTCAACACCTGCCAGCCGTACCCCGCCAGCAGGGCCAAAAGTTCCTTTTGCTTGCCGCGATTGCCCGTGGACAGCACCAGCCGGGGTTCAGGGGAGCCAGCGGGGGGCATAAGCACCTTCCAAAAGCAAAGTGTGATGCTGCGCGGCCAGGTCGTACAACCACAGTTCGGGCGCCGCGCTCAGGTCCAACTGGTGGGTGCGCACATAGGCCAGTTGCTGGCCGTCGGGCGTCCAGGCGAAATCCAGGTGGTTGTACGCGGCCGCGTCGGTGAGGGGATAGGCCGCGGCGCGCGTCAGATCGTACAGCCAGAGTTGCCGCCCGGGAGTCCAGGCTTCGGGCCGCAAATTCTTGCGTCCAAAGGCCAGATAGCGGCCCGTGGGGTCGGCCGCGGGCGTCGCGTCCTCCCAGTGCCAGGCCCGGGTCAGGTCTTCCTGGGTGCGCGTGTCCAGGTCGTAGCGCAGCAGGTGCGCGCTCAGCCGCGGGTCGGGGATGTCGGGTTCGGTGGGCGGCACTTCGTACAGGGCCACATGGTAGAAGGCCCGCCCATCCGCGGCCCAGGCCGCGTGCTCGCCCGTGTCGTTGGGCACCCGGCCCACGATGCCCCGGTCGAGGGCCCAAAACACATACGCGCGACCGGCCTGGTCGTAATATGCCAGCAGGTTCTCGGGCGACCACAGGGGCCCGTAGGTCGCGCCCCGCGCGGGCACGGCCTGCGCGGTGGCCGTGGCCGCGTTCCACACCTGCACCTGCCGCGGCTCGCCGGGGGCCTCGCGCACGAACGCCAGGCGTCCCGAAGGGCTGATGCGGGGCTGGTCGCACAAAGCCGCGCCGCAGACGACCAGGGGCCGGGCCGTTCCCGCAGGCAGATCCACCCACCACAGATCCGCGCCGCCTTGCTCGTTGGCCGTGCTGTACACCAAAGCCCCCGCGTCGGGGGTGACCGCGAAGGTCAGCACGCCGTGGGGCGCACGCGTCAGGGCCCGCTGCCGCGCCTGGGGGCCCGCGGCCGGATCGCGGGCATAGACCTGGGCAGGCCCGGTGTGCGGCCAGAGGTAGGCCAGCAGCCTGGGCCGAATGCGGAAGGTGTGGCTTCGCGGGGCGTCGGTCAACGGCGGGTTCAGGTGCACGGTCACGCGCGTGCCCCGCGGCCAGCCCGGCGCGGCGGGCACGAAGCGCCACATCTTCCCCTGGTGCTCCGAGACCCAGCGCCCCGCCACGGGCGGATCCAGGCGCACGGCCTGGGTCAGTTGCTCCCGGCTCACGGCCGCGCTGAAGCGCAGCACCACCCCGGGCCTGGCGGACCAGACCTCCTCCCCGGCCGCGGGTTGCACTTCCACCAGTCGGGGCCGCGGCGCGAGCCAGCCCCGGGCATAGACGACATAAGCCACGGCCAACCCCAGCAGCACGGCCCCGAAAACCACCTTCCACCAACGCGCGCGGCGCGGTTCTTCGTCCATCACACACCTCGCCGACCTGAGCGGCAAGGGCATTATACCAACGCCCCGGCCCCGGTTTGCGGTACAATGAGGACGGCGAGCACGCCGGATGTATCGTGAACGGAGGTGGCACATGGCCCGTAAGTCCAGCAAGAAGAGCAAGAAAGGCCAGGATCTGAGCCCTTACGAACGCCGTCGGCAGCGTTACCAGAAGATCATGGGCATCATCGGCATCCTCATCGCCCTGTCCATGCTGGTGCCCATGCTGTTGCAAGGGCTGATGCGATAGGCCGCGGGCCCGCGCGCGGCCGCGGCCGACCGAGGGGATGCACGCACCGCGCGACCCGGACCACGGCGCCGCGCCCGGCCGCGCGTCCTCGAG
>JAADEN010000224.1 GCA_013153375.1 Chloroflexota bacterium
GACCCTCCTCGACCTGCAACACATCACAGCCGCGCAGAAGCAAGTCGCTCATGGGATCAACTCCAACAAGCCGCGCGCCACGCGGTCGAAGTCCAGTTCGGGGTTGGCGGCCCGAAGTTGGGCGATGGCCTCGGCCGGGAACGCGTCCGCGCCGCGCCACGCGCCCGCGATGGCGCAGGCCATGGCGGCGATGGTGTCCGCGTCGCCTGAGAGCCCGGCCGCGTAGATGGCCGCCTGCACGGGATCGCCCTCGGCCATGACCAACACGCCGAAGGCCGCGGGCACCGATTCGGGGATGGCCAGGGTGGTGCCGACCACATCGAAGATCTCGCGCAGGCGCTCACGCGGCGGCCGCGCGGAACGGGCGATGTCCACGGCCATGTCGATGCGCCGGGAGACGGACGCGCCGGTCCAGCGCGGGCCGCGCTGGCGGCCCAGGTCCGCGGCCTCTTTGCCGGCCTGCACGATGTCGTCCAGGGTGGCGTCCTCTTGCATGGCCGCGGCGATGGCTCCGGCCACGGCCGCGGCGCCCGAGATGGCCACATCGGTGTGGTGGGTGGGCACGCAGGCCCGGTGCGCGTCCTCCACCGCGGCGGGCACATCACCCGGATGGATGAGCCCCACGGGCGCGATGCGCATGGCCGCGCCGTTGGTGTCGCCAAAGCGGCCGGTGGTGTAGAGATCCTGGCCGCGCTTGATGGCCTGCACCGCGCGGCGGGTCGAAGGGCCGATGTAAGGGCAGTGGTCGCCGTCCACCCGGTCGTACCAGGCCACGATGGCCCGGGCCGCGCCCTCGACGGACACGCGGCCCTCCTGGAGGATGGCTTCGGCCAGGGCGAAGGCCTGCTCGGTATCGTCGGTGACCCGAGCCGCGGGCAGGCCGGCATGAAAAGGATGATCTTCGGGCGCGGGCAAGAAGGAAGTGATCCAGCCGCCGTAGCGCTCCCAGGTGTCGTCGGGCGTCAAGAGCGCGGGCATGGCCCAGGCATCGCCGAAAGCCTGACCGTACAGCCCGCCGAGGATTTTGTCCAGCACGATGTCCTCCTATTTCGTGGTCGCGGCCTCGAGTTCCTTGAGTTGCTGCTCCTGGAACTTGCGGGCCCGTTCCCGGGCCTGGGCGCGCTTGCGGATGTTGTAGGCCACCAGGGCCACCACCGTCGCCGCGTAGGGGATCATCTGCACCCACTGCGGCGGAATGCTCAGCGACCCCAACTGGTTGGACAGCGCGTCCGCGAAGCCGAACACGATGGCGGCCAGGAAAGTGCCCCACGGCGTGCGTCCGCCCAGATAGACCGCGGCCAGGGCGATGAAGCCGCGGCCCGCGGTCATGGAGTTTTGGAACAGGGTCAGGTAGGCCATGGAGAGGCTCAGGCCGCCCAGGGAGGCCAGGAAGCCGCTCAACAGGATGGCGATGGTCTGGGTGCGTTTGACATTGATGCCCACCGACGCCGCGGCGGCCGGGTTTTCGCCCACCGCGCGCAGGTGCGTGCCCAGGGGCGTCTTGTAGAGGAAGACCGCGACCAGCCAGGTCAGGATGAAGGCCAGGTAGGTGAAGATGTTGTGCCCGCTGACCACGGTGCCCACAAAGGGAATGTCCTCAATGAAAGGCAGATGGATGGTGGGCACCGCACCGCTGGCCAGACTGGAGGAGTTCCCCTTGTCGCCCGTGAGGGTGAAGAGCAGGAAGATGGTGCCGCCCGTGGCCATGATGTTCAACGCGATGCCCGCCAGGATGATGTCGGTCTCCAAATACAGGTGGAAGAGGGCCAGCAGGGCCGAGAAGAGCACCCCGACCACGATGCCCGCCAGCACGCCCAGCACCACGCTGTGGGTGTAGGCGCTGATGATCACGCCGGTGAAGGCCGCCACCAGCATGATGCCCTCCAGCGCGATGTTGATGACCCCGGCCAGTTCGGAGATCAGGCCGCCCAGCGCGGGCAGGATCAACGGCGTGCTGATGCGCAGCACGCTGGCGACGAAGAGGGCGCTGAAGATGCTCCGCAGAACGACTTGAATGGGCATTAGTCTTCTCCTTTCTCCGCGGCCGCGGGCGCGGGGGGAAGGGTCTCAGGCGGCGCGCCGTCCTCGTCCTCCCCGCGGCGGGCGCGCACGCGCTTCTGCACCACGGGCAAAATGCGCTCCGCGGTCACCAGCAGGATGATGACGCCCTGGATGACCAGCACCATCTCCCGGGAGACATCGGAGGTGCGCTCCATGACATCCGCGCCGGCGCGCAGATAGCCGTAGGCCAGGGCCGTGAAGGGGATGGCCAGCGGATTGTTGCGCGCCAGAATGGCGACCACGATGCCCTCGAAGCCCAGGCCGTACTGAATGTTCAAAATCAGTTTGCGGTGGATGCCCATCGCCAGATGCGCGCCGGCCAGGCCCGCCAGGATGCCGCTGATGGCCATGGAGAGCATGATGACCCGCTTGGTGTTGATGCCGCCGTAGCGGGCGAATTTGATGTTGGCGCCCACCATGCGCAGTTCGTAGCCGAAGGGCGTGCGGTACATGAGGTAGTACACCACGATGGTGGCCACGATGAGCAAATACAGGGCCACCGAGATGTTGGTCTGATTGACGAAGGTGCGCCGCAGATTCTCCAGCCCCGGGATGGGCGGGAAGAAACTCGGCAGCACTCCCTCCACGGGGAATTTCTCCGAAGTGGTGTACCCCGCGTTGGGCGGTTTGATGTAGTAGGTCAGCAGGTATTCGTAGAACTTCACGGCCAGCACATTCAGCATCAGGGTGGACACGATCTCGTTGGCATCGAGGTAGGCTTTCAGATAGCCCGGAATCAGGCCCCACAAGAAGCCCGCGGTCATGGCGGCCAGCAGGGCCAGGGGGATGCGGAAATAGGCCGGCAGGGGCACGAACAGGGAGACCACACCGGCCACCAGCGCGCCCAGGACCATCTGCCCTTCCTGGCCCAGGCTGAACTGCTCGGCTTTGAACACCAACGCCACGGCCAAACCCAAAAAGGTCAGGGTGATGGACTCTTCGATCCAGTCGCCAAAGCGGTTCAAGCGCGAGACCGGGCCCAGCAGCAGGGCCTTGTACGCGCCGATGGGGTCGTCGCTGACCAGCCAGGTGATGACGAAGCCCAAGAGGAGCGCGGCCGTGGTCGCGAGCACCACGCGGGCGATACTGCGTACGGTAGGGGAGTCCAGGAATCTGCTCATAGAACGGCCTCCATTTCTTCCATCGTCATGCGCTTGATGCCGAGCATGTACAGGCCCAACTCCTCCTCGGTCACGGCCGCGGCATCGGGGAACACGCCGGTGATCTCCCCTTCGTACATCACGATGATGCGATCCGACAAACTCATCACCTCGGCCAGGTCCGCGGAGACCAACAGCACCGCGGTGCCTTCGGTGCGCTTTTGCACCAGTTGCTGGCGCACGAACTCGGTCGCGCCCACATCGATGCCGCGCGTGGGCTGGGCCGCGATGAGCAACTTGGGCTCGGCCGAGAACTCGCGCGCGACGATGACTTTCTGCATGTTGCCCCCCGAGAGGGACGAGACGGGCACCTGGCCACTGGGCGTCCGAATGTCGAACTCCCGAATCAGCCGTTCGCCCTGTTCGACCACGACCTGCTGGTCAATGAACAGCCCTTTGCGGAAGGGCGGCCGGTAGTAGCGATCCACGATCAGGTTTTCGTTGATGGTGGCTTGCAGGGCCAGGCCGTTGTTCAGCCGATCCTCGGGGATGTGGGCCACGCCGGCTTGCCGCACCGCTCGGGGCGTGGCCGCCAGGATTTCCTTCCCCTCGACCGAGGCCTGGCCCGCGGTGGCGGGACGCAGCCCGGTCAGCACTTCCACCAGTTCGGTTTGCCCGTTGCCCTCCACGCCCGCGACGCCCAGGATTTCGCCCGCGTGCACATTGAAGGTCACATCCTTCAGCACGGTGCGGCCGGTCTCCGAGACATAGGTCAGATTGCGCACCCGGAGCACGGGCGCGCCGCGCTTTTGGGGCGGTTTGTCCATGCTCAGCAGCACTTCGCGGCCGACCATCATCCGCGCCAGTTCCTCGCGGGTGGCCTCGGAGGTGAGCACCGTGCCCACCACTTTGCCCCGGCGCATGACCGTGACCCGGTCGGAGATCTCCTTGACCTCGCGCAACTTGTGGGTGATGAAGATGACGGTTTTGCCCTGCTCCACCAGGGTGCGAATGGAGCGGAACAGGTCTTGGGTCTCCTGGGGCGTCAGGACCGCGGTGGGCTCGTCGAGGATCAAAATCTCCGCGCCGCGGTACAGGACCTTGAGGATCTCCACCCGCTGCCGCATGCCCACATTGATGCTGTCCACCACCGCGTCGGCCTGGACATGCAGCCCGTAGCGTTGCGACAGTTCCTCGGTGATGCGAATGGCCTCGGTGCGGTCGATCAGGCCGCGGCGGGTGGGCTCCATGCCCAGGACGATGTTCTCGGCCACGGTGAACGAGGGCACCAGCATGAAGTCCTGATGCACCATGCCGATGCCCATGGCAATGGCGTCCAGGGGCGACCTGAACTGCACCGGCTGGCCTTTGACGAAAATCTCGCCCGAGGTGGGACGCTCCAGGCCGTAGAGAATTTTCATCAGCGTGGACTTTCCCGCGCCGTTTTCGCCGACCAGGGCGTGAATTTCACCGCGGCGGACGGAAAAATTCACGCCATCGTTGGCGACCACGCCGTTGGGATAGATTTTGACGATATTTCGCATCTCAACAATGTTGTTGGTCATGGGACCTCCGAAAGTCCGCGGTCGTTCGGGCCCGGGGGCGAACCGGGCACGGCAGGTTGGGGGCTCGGGGCCCCCAACCTGCATCCTCAACGCTGCGGCTTATTTCTCGAACGCGGAAGCGACCTGAATCTTGCCCGCGATCAGGTCGGCCTCGGCCTGCTTGATGCGCTCTTTGATGTAGTCGGGGGTGATGGCTTCGTAGTACTTGTTGTAGGCCAGGCCCACGCCGCCTTCCTTCACACCCAGGGCCTCCGCGGTGCCGTAGGGCAGGGTGCCCTCCAGGTGCATCTTGATGGCCCGATACAGGCTGTTGTCCACATTCTTCATCATGGAGGTCAGAATGCGCGCCGCCTGCTCAGGATCGGTGTCCTCGATGATGAGGGCCTGGTCCGAGTCCACGCCGATGGCGTAGCGTTGCATTTCCTCCGCGGCCTGGAAGATGCCCACGCCCGTGCCGCCGGCCACATTGAAGACGATGTCCGCGCCCTGCTGGTACATGGCCAGCGCGATTTCCTTGCCCTTGGCGGGGTCGTTCCAGCCGCCCGCGTACTGCACGATGACATCCTTCTCAGGATCCAGGCCCGCGTCGCCCGCGCCCTGCTTGTAGCCCACGATGAAGTCGTTGATGACGGGGATGTCCATGCCGCCGATGACGCCGATGATGGGCTCGGGGTTCATGTCCTTGACATCGGCCTGGGTCATCAAACCGGCATACAGCCCGGCCAGGTAGGAGCCTTCGTTCTGCTTGTAGAGCACCGAATAGACATTGTCGCAATCGCAGGCGTCGTAGTCCACCGACACATCGTAGATGATGAAGTGCTTGTCAGGATACTTGGGCGCTTCGTTTTGCAGGTACTCGGCCATCTGCCAGGTGCCGACGATGAGGATGTCGTAATCCTCGTTGGCCGCGGCGTCGGCCAGAGCCGCTTCCCAGCGGGCCGGGTCCACGCCGGCTTCGATGATCTTGGCCTTGATGTTGAAGTCCTTTTCCGCGCGGCGAATGCCTCGGGCCGCGGAGTCGAAGAAGGACTTGTCGCCCAAGACGCCGTTGATGAGCAGCACGACCTTGAGGGGCTCTTCGGAGCCCTCGGCCGCGCCGCCCTCGGTGGCGGCCGACTCTTGGCCGCCGCAGGCGGCCAGGGCCAGACCGAGCATCAACAGCACACCGAGCAGCAGTAGCCATTTCTTGCGGTTCATCGTTTTTCTCCTTTCTGAGCGAAAATCGAGGCTGAAAGCGACCGATTTGCGAGCGAGACGACTTGGGAGCACTTTGGGAAGGCACACCTCCTATGGGGGATTGTCCGATGGCGACGGCTGCAACGCGCGTTGCAGCAAAGTCACCAGAGTCGGCTCATCCACGGTCAAGACCGCGTGCACATTGGGCGCTGCCGCGGTCTGGGGCCGCCAATCCACGCTGGTGAGGCCGCGGCCGTAGGTCCCTAAGGTTTCGACGCCGATGGGCACAAACGCGTGCTCGCGCGCGGCTTCGGGTTCCAGGGCCACCGTCGCGGCCAGGGGATCGGGCAGGAGGAAGCCCGGCGCGGCCAACTGCTCGCGCAGCAGACGCGCCAGGCTGGCCGTCATCCGGCCGAAGAACGCGGCGCGCGGGGTGCCCAGGTTCGCCAGCGCGTCGTACTGGTCCCAGCGCAGCGGGTGCTTCAGCGTGGTCTCCCAGGGGAGCAGCCAAAAGTCCTCGAAGCCGGCGTCGAACACGATGGCCGCGGCTTCGGGGTCGGCGAAGATGTTGTACTCGGCCGAGGGCGAAGCGTTGCCCCGGGCCTCGATGGCCCCGCCCATGACCACCAGACGGCCCACATGCCGCACGAACTCGGGGTCCAGCCGCACGGCCAGGGCCAGGTTGGTCAACGGCCCCAGCGCGAGCACGGTCAGGCCGGGATGCTCCCGGGCCAGGCGGGTCAACGCCCAGGCCGCGTGTTCGGCTGCGGGGCGGTGCTGCGTCGGGGGCAGGGTGGCGCGGATGCCGCCCAGTCCGTCCTCGCCGTGGATGTGGGCCGAGGACAGGGGCTCGGCCACCAAGGGCCGGTCCGCGCCCCGGTAGATGGGCACCTCCAGGCCCATCTGGTCGAGCACCACGCCCACATTGGCGACCACCTGGTCCACATCCACATTGCCGTGGGTGGCGGTGATGCCCACGACCTGGGTGGCGGGATGGGCCAGCGCCATCAGCAAGGCGATGGCGTCGTCCACGCCCGCGTCGGTATCGATGACCATGGTTTGGCGAACAACGCTCATGATTGCACCAACCTTTCGACCGCGGCGCGGTCGGGCATGGAGGGTTGCGCGCCGGGCTTGGTGGTGGACAGCGCGCCGGCGGCCATGCCCCACCAAATCGCGTCGGGCATGGGGACGCCCTCCGAGAGGGCCACGGCCAGCGCGCCGTTGAACGCGTCTCCCGCGGCCACGGTGTCCACCGCGTCCACCGCATAGGCGGGGAAGAAGCGGCTCTCGCGGCCGTTGGACCAGTACGCGCCCTGCGCGCCCATCTTGACGATGACCTGCTCGACGCCCCGAGCCAGCAACGCGTCCGCGGCCCGAGCCGCGTCCGCGGGGCTGTGCACGGCAAAGCCGACCAGGGTGCTGGCTTCGGTTTCGTTGGGGGTCAAAATGTCCACCGTGCGGTAGAGGTCCGCGGGCAGTTCCCGCGCCGGCGCGGGGTCGAGGATGACCGTGACCTGCGCGTCACGGGCCCGCTGAGCGGCCGCGACCACGGCCTCCAAAGGCACTTCCAACTGCAACAAGAGGACCTGCACTTGAGGCAGCACGGCCTCCAAACGGGCCACATCCGCCGAGCCGACCTTGCCGTTGGCCCCCGGGACGACGACGATGCTGTTTTCGGCCTGGTCGTCCACCGCGATCACGGCCACGCCCGAAGAAATTCCCCCGGTTTCGACCACGCCGTCGGTGTGCACCTGGTTCTGCCGCAAACTCTCCACCAGGGCCGCGCCGAAGACATCCGCCCCGACCCGGCCCACCATGTACACGGAACTGCCCAGCCGGGCCGCGGCCACGGCCTGGTTGGCGCCCTTGCCGCCCGGCGCGGTGAAGAAGGCGTGCCCCAGCAGGGTCTCGCCCGCGACGGGCAGGCGCGGCGTGCGCACGACCAAATCCATGTTGATGCTTCCAAAGACGGCGATGGGCATGAGGGGCACACTCCTTGCGAAAGGCGGCGCGGCTACGCGTCGCGCGGCGGCGCGGTCGAGCGGCGGACGACCAGCGAGACATCCAAAATGCGGGCCCGCGGGGGCAGGGAACGGTCCTGCAGGCGCTCCAGCAAGAGTTGGGTCGCCAACTTGCCCATTTGGTGCTTGGACTGGGCCACCGTGGTCAGCGGAGGCGCCATGTACGACGCCAGTTCGATGTCGTCGAAGCCCACGACCGAGAGGTCCTCGGGCACTCGCAGCCCCAGTTGGTGGGCCGCGGCCAGGGCGCCGATGGCCATCAGGTCGTTGAGGGCGAAGATCGCGGTGGGCGGGTCCGCACTCTCGAGCAGTCGCCGCGCGGCGGTGTACCCGCCCCGATAATGAAAATCCCCGCGGACGATGATGGACTCGTCCACGGGGAGGTCGTACACTTCCAGCGCGCGGCGGTAGCCGTTCAGGCGGTCCACACTGGAAGACAGCCCGGAGGGGCCCGTAATGCAGCCGATGCGCCGGTGCCCCAAGTCCAGCAGGTGCGCGGTGGCCAGTTCGCCGCCGCGGGTGTTGTCGGTGACCACCGAGTCCACTTCCACCTGGGGGATCATGCGGTCCACGATGACGAAGGGCTTTTGGCGGGCCAGGAGCGCGGAAATGGCGTGCGTGCTCTCGCCCGCGGAGACGAAAATGAAGCCGTCCACCTGCTTTTCCAGCAGGACATTGACATACAGCCGCTCTTTGGCCGGGTTGTTGTCGGTGTTGCCGATGATGACGCTGTAGCCGCGCGCGAAGCCCGCGTCTTCGATGCCGCGGGCGATCTCGGCGAAGAAGGGGTTGGCGCTGTCGGGGAGGATCAAGCCGATGGTGTGGGTGGTGCCGACGCGCAAACTGCGGGCCAACTGATTTGGCTGGTAGCCCAGTTCTTCCATCGCGGCCTTGACCCGCTGGCTCAAGTGCGCGCTCACGGGCCGCGTGCCGTTGATGACATGAGAGACGGTGGTGACAGAGACGCCCGCTCGCTCTGCCACCTCGCGCATGGTAGGTATGACAGGCTCCTTTCAGGCAACCGTTTGCGCAATCGTTTGCTCTATTGTAGGAAGAACCCAAGGCTTTGTCAAGCAGGCCGCGGGGGACGAAAAATCGGGCGTGATAAAGGGCCCTGATTTGGATGTTCCGTTTTTCGCCCGCGGGCCCCGCGACAGCCGCCGAGCGCGCAAGTCGCGCTCCAGAAACATGTAACTTTAAATATCATTCCCTTGACAAGGCCCCGAAAGCATGCTATAGATGAAGTGCATCGGAACGGAACCCCAAAACCGCAAAACAGGGCCGAGCCTGGTGTCCTTCACAGAGTGCCGCCAGGCACTCTTCTTCTCTGCAGACGGCCCACACGGCCGGACCGTCTGCCCTGCCGCAAATTCCACATCTCTCTTCGTTCCGTTCCTTCAGCCTTATCCTTTCCAAATAA
>JAADEN010000043.1 GCA_013153375.1 Chloroflexota bacterium
GTCGCGAGTCGGTAGTCGGCAGTCGCCAGTTTTGTATCCGCGTTCGTCCGCGGTTTCCGTGTCCATCCGTCCCCATCCGTGTCCGTCCGTGGCTTCCGTGTTTATCCGTGGTTTCAAAAACAGCCGACAGCCGTCGGTCGTCAGCCGGTAGTTTTTCGTCCAGGTCTATCCGCGTCGATCCGCGCCCATCCGCGTTCATCCGCGGTTTGGTTTTCCGTGTTCATCCGTGTTCATCCGTGGTTTCAAACCACCAACCACTTCACCATCCATCCGCGGTTCCCGCATCCACCTCAGCGCTTGCGCTTCTTCTTGCGCCGTTTGCGGGGCGCGGGGCCGCGGTTCTGGGGCTTGTTGGAGGCGGCCTGGGCCGCGGCGCGGCGATGCCGCAGGTACAGGGTGACCAACGAGCCCACGGTCACCACGGCCATGAGGGTCTGATTCACATTCAGCCCGGCCACAGGTGAGATGTCCAACCGCAGAAACTCCAGCCAGAAACGCCCAAAGCCGTAGAAGGCCAGATAGAGCAGGAACAAGTCGCCGGGCAGCAGACGGCGGGCCCAACGGCGGGAAATGTACAGCAGCGCGGCCATGACCAGCAGGTTCCACAGCATCTCGTACGCGAACAGGGGATGATAGTAGGCCACGCCCTCGTAGCCCGGCACCCGGTGCGCGGGGTCGATGAAAATCTTCCACGGCAAATCCGTGGGCTTGCCGTAGAGTTCCTGATTGAAGTAATTGCCCCAGCGGCCGATGGCCTGCCCCAGGGGCAGCGCGGGCGCGATGATGTCCAGCCAATTGCGAAAATCCAGGCCGTGGCGGCGGGTGTAGAGCCACAGAGCCAGCCCGCCGCCGATGAGCACGCCGGGCATGCCCAGGCCACCCTTCCAGATGGCGATGGCATCCTGGGGATGGGTCAAGTAATATTCGGTGGTGACGCCGTGCACTCGCATGGACGCGGGCGGCGTGAGGATGTGCCACAGCCGGGCGCCCACGATGCCGCCGACGGTCACCCAGAGCAGCATATCCCACACCCGATCCGCCGCTTCAGGGCCAAAACGACGCCGGGCTTCGTGCGCGGCCAGACACGCGGCCGCGAACAGGCCCAGCGCGATCATCACGCCGTAGGCTCGGATGACGAGGGGGCCGATTTGCCATTCCACAGATCACTCTCCTGACGCGGGGTGTCTCGGCCGCGAGGCGGCCAGCAGGGGGACGCCTACTCGTTGGGCCGGGCGGCCGCGCGGGCCTTGCGGCGCATGTACGCAATGCGCTGCAACGCGGTGAAGTGCGCGCCCACCGCGATGATGGTCAGGCCGACCTTGGGCCAGCCCAACACCAGGGTCGGCGCCAGCACCAGATAACGCTCGAAGCGCGACAGCAGCCCGATTTTGATGTCCCAGCCCAGGGACGCGGCCCGGGCCCGCACATACGACACCAGCACCGAACCGGCCGCGGCCAGATAGGCCAGGGCCACGCCCCAGGAATCGCCCTGCTGCGAGAAGTACCACAGCAGGCCGAACATGATGGCCAGTTCGGAATAGCGGTCCGAGACCGAATCCACGAACGCGCCCCAGGCCGAACTCTCCCCGCGGCGGCGGGCCATCGCACCGTCCAGCGCGTCGAACGCGCCCATGAACACCACGCCCGCGCCGCCCAGACGCCAGTTGCCCTGGGAGAGGAAGTACGCGGCCACGAAATTGCCGGCCACGCCGGTGAGGGTCATCATGTTGGGGTGCAGGCCCAGCCGCAAAAAGAAATCGGCCCACCAGTTCAGCAGGCCGGCGAACACCCGGCGGGCCCGGTCGGTGAGGGTCAATGAAGTATCGGGGACCATGAGGTCATCCTTGCGCATGAGGGATGGGGAACCCGGCTTGGGCCGGGCGGGGACGCGGGTCAAAAATCCCGGTCCACCACATAGCGAGCCAAGGCCGCCAAAGCCTCGTGTTCGGGGCCGGGCGGCAAATCCTCCAGCGCGTCCAGGGCCGCGGCGATGTGCTGCCGCGCGGCCTCGGCCGCGGTTTGCAGCGCGCCGCTCTCCCGGATGCGGCGCACCAGCGCGTTCAGGCGCTGGGCATCGTACAGGCCGCCGTTCTGCAGCACGGCCTGCAGGTCGGGGTCCTGGCCGTGGCGCTCCATGTACACCAGCGCGGGCAGGGTGACCAGGCCGTTGCGCAGGTCGTTGCCCACGGGCTTGCCCACCTGCCGGCTGTCGCCCTGATAGTCGAGGATGTCGTCCACGATTTGGAAGGCCATGCCGATGTGATACCCATAGCGGCGGGCGGTCTCGTAGAGGGGCGACTCGGGCGCCGCGCCGGCCAGGGTCGCGGCCGCGGCCGTGGCCAGTTCGAACATGGACGCGGTCTTGGCGTAGATGCGATGTTCGTACTGCTCGCTGGAAGTGAACGCGCCGCCCTCGAACAACTGGCGGATTTCGCCGTCCACGATGACGGCCAGGGTTTGGGTGAACAGGCGCATCACATGCAGGGACTGGGTGTTGGTGGCCAGCAGCGCGGCCCGGGCGAACAAAAAGTCGCCCGTGAGCACCGTGGCCGCGGGGGACCACTGCGCGTTGAGGGTGGGCATGCCTCGGCGGAGCAGCGCGCCGTCGATGAGGTCGTCGTGCACCAGGGTGGCCGTGTGCAGCATTTCCAGCGCCGCGGCCAGGATGATCAGCCGGTCGTGGGGTGCGCCCAGCAAACGGCCCATGAGCAGGGCCACGGTGGGGCGGATGCGCTTGCCGCCCGCGGCCAACAAATGGTGCAACGCGGCCTGCAGGTCAGGATGGTATCCATCGGCCTGCGCGGCCAGCAAGGCTTCGACCTCGGCCAGGGATTCTTGGACCAGGGTGAGAAAGGGCGCGGTGCTCAAATTTGTCTTCTCCAAAACCTCGAGGCTTGGCCATGGGCGCCCACGGCCTCGGAAGGACATTTTACCGCGAAACGCCCGTTTTGGGCGAGGGGTCGGCCGCGAAGAGTGTCCTTCTGTCAGGCGGGCGCCTCGGAACGCCCCGTAGGCCAGGGCCTCCGGCCGGACGCCCCTCGCGAGCGCCGCGGTGCCGGTCAGGCATTTCCACATCTTTTGTGCGCACCCCGCGCGCCCCCGTTGCCGACGCGCCACAATCAGGGTATCATATAGCCCATCACGGGCCCGCATCGCGGGCTGGGAGCGCGTCATGGTCCCCTGGAAACGCTGGCTCGGTCGGGTGCCGGGTCTGGTGGAATTGGACTGGTACTTTCGCACCCGGCATCGGGCCGAGGTGCATCGCATGCTGCGCCGCATCGCGCCGCACTTGTGGCAATGGGCGCATTGGGCCGCGGAGCGCGGGGCCCGCGCGCCCCGGGGGCGGCGAATCGCCATCTTCGCCATGCTCGCGCCCTGGGTCGCGCACACCACCGTGTTGGGCCTGGCCCTGCGCGCGCTCGGGCATCAGGTGACGCTGGGCTACCTGCCCTATCAGGACTGGAGCGACCGCCCGCCCTTGTGGGATGTGCGCAAGTGGGACCTGAACTATCGGGCCCTGCTGAGTCAGGCCCGGGCCGCGCTGCAACCCGTGTCGCTGCTACGCGCCAGCGCGGATCCCGTCCCCGCCGCGCTGGAGCCCGCGCTGCGCGCCCTCAGCCGCCGGGATGTGGAATACACCCTCCAGCGCGAGGGCGCGGACGAATCGTCGCCCTTGTACGCGCTGCGGATGCAGCGCAACCGCCGCGCGGCCGGCGTGCTGTTGCGCTGGCTGCGGCGTCTGCGACCCGACGCGCTGGTGGTGCCCAACGCCGCGGTGCTGGAGTTCGGCGTGGCGTATGAGGTCGCCCGCTACCTGGGCATCCGCGTGGTGAGTTACGAGTTCGAATATCAGAAAGGGCATGTGTGGGTGGCCCACGACACGCCCGTGATGGACCTGAACACCGACGATCTGTGGGCCGCGGTGCACGACCGTCCTTTGACACCCGAGCAATGGCAGCGTCTGCAAGCCCTGATGACCGCCCGTCGCGGGGGCCGCACCTGGGGCGACCATGTGCGGGCCTGGCAAAAGGTCGGCCGGGCCGGAGCCGAAGCCCTGCGCCAGCGCCTGGGCCTGGACGAGCGCCCCGTGGTGCTCATCGCCACCAATGTGTTCGGCGACTCCATGACCCTGGATCGGCAGATCTTCTCCCAGGGCATGGCCGACTGGCTGGCCGATACCCTGCGCTTCTTCGCCCGCCGTCCCCAGGTGCAGGTGGTGGTACGCGTGCATCCCGGCGAGGCGTTGCTGGTGCCCGGCGGCATGTCCATGTTGCAGGTGGTGCGCCAAACCCTGCCCCAGCCCCCAGCGCACATCCACATCGTCCCGCCCGATGCGCGCCTCAACACCTATGATCTGGTGGATCTGACCTCTTTGGGCCTGGTTTACACCACCACTTTGGGCCTGGAAATGGCCATGGACGGGGTGCCCGTCATCGTGGCCGGCCGCGTGCACTACCGCGGCCGGGGCTTCACCTGGGATCCCGACTCGTGGGACGCGTACTACGACCTGCTGGAACGCGCGCTGCACGCGCCCCAGAGCCTGGCGCTGTCGCGGTCCCAGGTGGACGCGGCCCGGCGGTACGCGTACCATTTCTTCTTCACCTACCCGCGGCCGTACCCGTGGCACATCATGTTTTGGGAGGACACTTTGACCGAATGGCCCTTTGCCACCGCGCTGGAGCAACCCGCGTTTCGCGAGACCTTCGGCCTGTTTGCGGGCGAGCCCTTGCGTTGGGCCCAATGGGCCCAGGCCCAAGCGGAGGGCGTCCCCCAACCCCACCCCACCTCGTGAGGAGAGCGCTTCATGGACTGGTCGCAGCAAGTCGTGCTGGTCACCGGGGGCACCGGCTCCTTTGGCAAGAAGTTCGTCGAGATTATGCTGCGGGAGTACCACCCGCGCAAGGTCATCATCTTCAGCCGGGATGAACTCAAGCAACACGAGATGCGTCTGGCCGGGTTCGACCACCCCAGCCTGCGCTACTTCATCGGCAATGTGCGCGACCGGGACCGGCTGCGGCGGGCCATGCAAGGGGTGGACATCGTGGTGCACGCGGCCGCGCTCAAGCAGGTGCCGGCCTGCGAATACAATCCTATGGAAGCCATCAAGACCAACATTTTGGGCAGCGCGAATGTGGTCGAGGCCGCGCTGGATGCGGGGGTCAAGAAGGTTCTGGCCCTGAGCACCGACAAGGCCGTCAACCCGGTGAACCTGTACGGCGCGACCAAACTGGCCGCGGAGAAACTGGTGGTGCAGAGCAACGCGTACGCGGCCCATACTTCCACGCGCTTCAGTTGCACCCGCTACGGCAATGTGGTGGGCAGTCGGGGCAGCGTGGTGCCCGTGTTCTTGCGGCAGCGGGCCCAGGGCCGGCTGACCATCACCGACCCGCGCATGACCCGCTTCTGGCTCTCGCTGGAGCAGGGCGTGCGCTTCGTGATTCGGGCCATCGAGCAGATGGAAGGCGGCGAGGTGTTCGTGCCCAAACTGCCCAGCATGCGCATCACCGACCTGGCCCAGGCCCTCGCGCCCGACGCGGAATGGGAGATCATCGGCATCCGCCCCGGCGAACGGCTGCACGAAGTGCTGGTCAACGAGGACGAGGCCCGCCACACCGTGGAACTGGACGACATGTTCGTCATCCTGCCCAGCGCGGAGGACGCCTGGTTCGGCCAGAGTTGGCGGAAGCGGGGCCGGGCCCTGCCCGAAGGCTTCCGCTACGCCAGCAACACCAACACCGACTGGCTCACGGTGGAGCAGATTCGCGAGATGGTGCGGCCTTGGGAGGAAGAAGGCCATGCTGCGTAGGCCTTGCCCTGGCAAGCCTTGGGATCCGAACCTGCTCCCCGCGGAGATTCGCCGCTCCCCGCGCCGCGCGTTGTCGTGGATCTACCGCCGCATGACGGCCCCGGCCCGCGGTCTGCCCCAGATTTACATCGCGGGGACCAAAAAGGGCGGCACGACTTCGCTGTTCTACTACCTGCTGGAACACCCGCGCGTGCTGCCCCCCTTTCGCAAAGAGGTCAAATTCTTCCTCTACATGTACGACCTGGGCCTCGGCTGGTATCGGGCCAACTTTCCCTTTCGGCGGCGGCTCCGCACCCATGTGACCCTCGACGCCACCCCCAGTTACCTGGCGCATCCCACCTTTGGGAAGCAGTGGCGCGCCACCAACCCCACTGCGAAGATCATCGTCCTCTTGCGCGACCCTGTGGCGCGCACTTTGTCGCACTATTTCCAGAATGTGCACCGCGGGCTGGAGCCCTTGAGCCTGGAAGAGGCCCTGGAAGCCGAAGAGCAGCGCCTGGCCGGAGAGGTGGAGCGCATCCTGCAAGACCCCTGCCACGACCCCTGGCGGTATCATCGCTTCGGCTACCTGACCGAAAGCCGCTACATCGAACATCTGGAACGGCTCTGGCCGCATGTGCCGCCGAAGCAGTTGCTCGTTCTACGCAGCGAAGACCTTTTTCAGAATCCGGCCCAGACCCTCGCCCAGGTCGCCGCGTTCCTGGGCCTTGAACCCTGGCAGCCGCGCGAATACAAAATCTACAAGAAGGGCGCGTACGACTTCGCGGCCGTGTCGCCCCGGGTGCGGGAGAACCTGCGGGCCTACTTTCGCCCCTACAACCAGCGTCTGTACGCGGCCCTGGGCCGGGACATGGGTTGGGAGGCCGCGGCATGAATCTGCTCATCACCGGCGTGAGCGGGCTATTGGGCGCCAATTTGGCCTGGGAAGCCCTCCGGGCGGGCCATGCGGTGCGGGGATTGACCGGCCACCGCGACCTGCCGGGCGCGCCCTTTCCTGTGCGCGCGGCCGATCTGACCGACCCCGCGGCCCTGGACGCGGCCTGGGCCTGGGCCCGGCCCGACGCGGTGATCCACACCGCGGCCCTGGCCGACCTGGACGCGTGCGAGCGCGATCCCGACCAGGCCCACCGCCTGAACGCGTGGGTGCCCGGGGCCATCGCCCGCCGTGCGGCCCAGGAGGGCGTCCCCCTGGTGCACATCTCCACCGACGCGGTCTTCGACGGCCAGCGCGGGGACTACACCGAGGACGACCCGCCCAACCCGCTGAGCGTGTACGCGCGCACCAAACTGGAAGGCGAGCGCGCGGTGCTGGACGCGCATCCTCAGGCCGTGGTGGCGCGGGTCAACTTCTTCGGCTGGAGTTTGTCGGGCACCCGCAGCCTGGCCGAATGGTTCTTCAACAATTTGCGCTTCGGGCAAACCGTGCGGGGCTTCACCGATGTGTTCTTCTGCCCTCTGCTGGCCAATCACCTGGCCCGCCTGCTCTTGGAGATGCTGGAGCGGGGCTTGCACGGCCTGTATCACGCCACCAGCCCCCGCTGCCTGAGCAAGTACGCGTTCGGCGTGGCCCTGGCCGAGCAGTTCGGCTACGACCCCGGGCTCATCCGGCCCGCGTCGGTGGACGAAGCCGGATTGACCGCGCCCCGGGCCCGCCGTCTGACCTTGCGCAGCGACAAACTGGCCCACGCGCTGGGCCACCCCCTGCCCGACTGGCAGGCCGGGATCGTGGAATTCCACCGCCAGTACACCACGGGCTACACCGAGGCCCTGCGATCCTGGCTCATCTCGCCCCTGGAGGACGCGCGCTATGACTACTGCGCCATCTGACGACATCCGGGCCCAATGGCCCTTCCTGGTGGTGGGCGTGGGCTCCATCGGCAAGCGCCACATCGCCAACCTGCGGCGGGCCGGCGTGCGCCGCATCTGGGCCTACGACCCCCAACGCGAGCGGGTGGACGAGGCCGAAGCCCGCTGGGGCGTGCGGGGCTTCGCCTCCCTGGAGGACGCGCTGGCCGCGGGGCCCAAAGCCGCGCTGATCTGTTCGCCGCCCGTGTACCACATCCCCCAGGCCCTGGCCGCGGCCCGGGCCGGCGCGCACCTGTTCATCGAAAAGCCCCTCTCGGCCAGCCTGGAAGGCGTGGACGACCTCATCGCGGAGGTCGAGGCCCGGGGGCTGCGCACCCTGGTGGGCTGCAACTTCCGCTTTCATCCCGGGCTGCAACGGCTCAAAGCCCTGGTGGATCAGGGCGCGCTGGGCCGGGTAATCTTCGCCCGGGCCGAGTTCGGCCAGTACCTCCCCGACTGGCACCCCTGGGAGGACTACCGCCAGGGCTACAGCGCCCGCCGGGAACTGGGCGGCGGCGTGGTGCTGGACCGCATCCACGAGATCGACTACCTGGTCTGGCTCTTCGGGCCGGTGGAGGAAGTGACCGGCCTGGTGGGGCAATGGGGCGACCTGGACATCGAAACCGAGGATTTGGCCGAGGCCTGGCTGCGCTTCCGCTCGGGCGTGGTGGCCGCGGTGCATGTGGACTACCTCAACCGCACTTACACCTGCCGGGCCGAGGTGCTGGGCGCGCGGGGCACCGCGTGGTGGTCCTTCGCGCCCCACGAGGCGCGCATTTTCGACGCGGACCGGGCCGAGACCCAGTCCTGGGCCTGGCCCCGCTACCAGGTCAACGACATGTACCTGGCCGAGACCGAGCACTTCCTGCGGGTGCTGGCCGGGCTGGAGCCCAGCGCCAAGGACCTGCGCCAGGCCCGCCACATCCTGCAAGTCGCCCTGGCCGTCAAAGCCTCCGCGGCCCAGGGAAGGAGCGTGCGCCTATGAGCCCCCCCCGCACCCGCCCCATCATCGGCATCATCCAGGCCCGCATGGGCTCCACCCGCCTGCCGGGCAAGTCGCTGCTGGACCTGGCCGGCGCGCCTCTGCTGGCCCGGGTCATCGAGCGCATGCAGCACTGCCAGACCCTGGACGGCCTGGTGCTGGCCACCACGGACCAGCCCGAAGACGCGGATCTGGTGGACCTGGCCCTGGACATGGGCGTCGCGGTCTATCGCGGCTCGGTGGACGATGTGCTGGACCGCTTCGTGCACGCGGCCCGGCTGGCCGACGCCGCGCTCATCGTGCGCATCACCGCGGACGACCCCTTCAAGGACCCCGCCATCACCGATCACGCGGTGCGCCTCTGGCTGGAGCGGCCCGACCAACTGGACTATGTGAGCAACACCCTGGAGCCCACCTATCCCGAGGGGCTGGACATCGAAGTCTTCACCCGGGACGCGCTGGAACGGGCCGCGGCCGAAGCCCGCCTGCCCTCGGAGCGGGAGCATGTCACGCCCTACATCTGGAAGCACCCCGACCGCTTCCGGGTCTTGAACTTCAAGCACGACCGCGACCTCTCGCACCTGCGCTGGACCGTGGACTACCCGCAAGACCTGGCCTTCGCCCGCGCGGTGTACGAGCGGCTGTACCGGCCCGGTCAGGTGTTCCTCATGGACGACATTCTGGCCCTGCTGGAACG
>JAADEN010000109.1 GCA_013153375.1 Chloroflexota bacterium
GCCAGCCACGACCTGGTCTTTCGCCAGTATGTGGCCCAATATCGGCTCTCGAATTGGAACACGCCCGAAATCGGGCAGGTCGTCGGCGGGTTCGCGCGCTCGGTGGGCGAACCCGACCAGGCCTGGGTGGTGCCCTACCCCTACTGGGTGGACACCCGGCTGGTGGGCATCGAGGCCGGCTATCCGCGGCGCGACTACGCGCTGCCGCGGGAGTTCCTGGCCGACAGCCTGACGGCCCCGGCCCCCAAGTTGTTCATCCTCAAACCCGAAGACCAGGATAGCCTGGACGCGCTGTGGCAGTTGTACCCCCAGGCGCGGGTGTGGCGCTACCACTCCCAGGTGGAGGGCAAGGACTTCTTGATCTACTTCGTCAGCACGGACGAATAGCCCGCTTCACTCGTCGGGTGTGGAGGACTGCTCACGCGCGGCCTGCTCCATTTCCAGGAGCACCCGCACCAACTCCTCGAGCGCGACCTTCTGCTTGCGGTACAGTTCGGCCTCCGAGAGGGCCAGACGGCGGGCCACTTCGCGGCCCTTTTGCCCCTTGAGGAACTTCAATTCCAGGATGTTGTAGAGCAGCCACTCCGCGGTGAAACGCCGCTCGCCGGCCGGGCGCAAGCGTTCTACCGCCTCGCGCAGCACATCCCGCAGCGCGTGCACGGGGTGCTCGTAGCCGGCCTGTTCACGCACCTGCTGCACGATGCGCCACTGCAACAGGGGGCTGGCGCTCAGTTTCGGACCGCCCCAATAGTGCCGCAGCGCGTCGCGCACCCATTGGGCCAACTCGGGCTCCGGGGGAAGGTCGTCCAGGGGGGCCAGCACCCGGTCGCGGTCGTAGCGGGCCGCGGCCCGCAGGCGGGGCAGCGCGGTCGAAGGCGACGGCGCGGCTTCCAGCGCGTGCAGCAGGCGCTGGCCTCGCTGCCATTCGGCCAGGGCCCAGGTCATGCGCTCCAACAAGGGCTGCAGGGCGCGCGTCTCCTCCCCGGCCTGTTCGGGCCCCTCCGCAGCCCGCGGCGGCCGCCGCACGCCCACCACGCCCCACAGCCGCGTCTCGGGCTCCGGCCCCCGCAGCGGGAAGACCCACCATCCGTCCCAGGTGAAGCCGTGGGCGGCCGCGTCCCCGGGGGAGCCCTGGGCCTCGCGGCGCGCCCAGGCCGTGAGCGCGGCCGCGGAGGGCAGAGGGCCGGCCTCGCCGATCACGATCCACTGCCGCACCTGTTGGTCTTCCACCAGAGCCACCCACGCGGCCGGGACTTGCAGCCGGTCGCACGCGGCCGCGAGCAGGGCCTCGAACAACTGACGCATGTCGTGGTCGGTGAACAGATTTTGCTGCAAACGCCACAACGCGAGCCAACGCGGGCCTTCCTTCCAGCGCAAGATCCAACTTTCCCACCAGGGAATGAACACATCCCAGAGGTGCTGCATGAACAGCAGCGCCACGATCATGGTCAAGGGCACCAGCCAGGTGTACGCCGCGCCCCAGCGCGCCTCGCTGAAGCGGCGCACCGCGGTGCTGAGGCCCAGCACCGTGATGGCCGTGATGGGGCCGCGGGCCAGCCAGCGCAGCAAACGCATCTGAACCCAGCGGTCCGGCAGCGGCGCGTCGAAGAAGGCCACCGCGTAGGCCATCACCACCAGCAGCAGGATGACGGCCGAATGGTCCACCAGGGCCAGCAGCCAAAAGGCCAGTTCCCAGCGACTGGGGAAGCCCAGGGTGAGGTAAGGGAAGGAGCCCAGGCCGACCACCACCGCGCCGACCAGCAGGTAGGTCATCCGTCGGCGGGAGACCGGGCTGAAAGTGCGTTGGCGGGCCCGCCAGAGGTTCACCCAGGCCCACAGCATGACGCCGCTGTAATAGAGCGCGAAGGGCACCACGCCCCACGCGGGGCGAAAGTGCGGCGCAGGATCGGCCGCGAGGCCCTGCCACATCCATTCGGGACGCAGCACGAACACCGCGCTGCCCAGCCAGGCCAGGCCATAGACCAGGCGCACGGCCCAGCGCCGCCGCCCGCGCGACGGGCGCCCCGTGGTGGCCAACACCGCGTCGGAAAGATGCAGGTACGCCGCGGGGAGCCACAGTGCGCCCAGCCACAGCACGGTCAGCCACAGGCGCTGGGTGCGCGGGTCGGGCGTCGCGCTGCTCAACGCCTTGCCGCCGTACAAGGCCACCAGCGCGGCCAACAGCAGCGCGTACGCCACGGTGATGCGCTGCCGCAGGTTGTAGGTCAGCGCGTAGAGCAGCAGCCCCAGGGCGATGATGCCCACGCCTGCGGCCAGGGTTTGGTCCAGGGTTTGCAGCAACTGCAGCCCCATGCTCATGCTCGGCCTCGCGGTCTCACTCGCCCTTGACCCGCACGCGCACCCGACAAGGAGGCAGCGGCTGCCCCGTGTTGTCCACCACCACCAACTGAAGCAGATACTCGCCCGCGGGCAACATGGTCGTATCCCAGGCCTGGACCAGCACATCGTCCACCTTGGGCACGCGCCCGACCTCGATGGTCAGGAACAACGGCTGGTCCGCGGGGGCAAATTCCACCTTGTAGAAGCCGAAATTCTCGATGGACGCGGTGCCCCGAATGTCAATCTCGCCCTGAATCTCGGCGCCGTCTTCGGGATAGGCGATGAACACCCGCTGCGGGTCGCAGCGACTCTCCATCTCTTCCACGGCAGGGAGCGCGGGGGTGGGCGTATCCAGCGCGGCGGGCGGGGTGCCGGTGCCCGGCGTGGCCGCGCTCTGGGGGACGGGCTCCGCGGGGGCCGGGGAAGCGCCCCCCAGGGCCGAGGCCATGAAGAGGAACAGCATCAGGGTGGCGCTGAGCAGCGTGCCGATCACGCTCTGCTGCAGGCGCTGCCGCGCGTGCTCTTCCTCCAGGCGAAAGGTGGCGCTGCGCAAATCGTTCCAGGCCAGCCACGCCCGGCGGATGAAGAGCAGCAAACCCACCAGAAGCAGCAAATAGAGAAAGCGTTCGTAACGCAAAAGCAAGGAGAGCATGGTCGCGCCCTGCGGTGGGAAGTCCCTACCTCGGAAGGCTATAGTAACACAAAGAAAGGCGGGGGCCAAATCCTCGGCCCCCGGGTAGCGTGCTTCCGACTCTGGCGCGGCGTGCGGTCACAGCCGCGCCAGCACGCCTTCGATCAAGGCCGCCAGGTTGGGCGTCATCACCCGCCCGGCCTCCAGCACTTCCTCGTGCGAAGTGATGGTCTCGCCGTCCAGGTTGGCCCGATTGCTGATGCCCGAGACGCCCAACACCCGCATGCCGCTGTGCACCGCGGTGACGACCTCGGGCACGGTGGACATGCCCACCGCGTCCACGCCGATGGTGTGCAAGAAGCGCAGGTCCGCGGGCGTCTCGAACTGGGGCCCGCCGACGCCCACATAGACGCCTTCGCGCAGCACGATGCCCTTCTCCGCGGCCACGGCTCGGGCCAGGGCCATGAGTTGCCGGTCGTACGCCCGGCCCATGTCCGGGAAGCGCGGGCCAAAAGCGTCCAGGTTGGGCCCCCGCAAGGGGGAGTGGCCGGCCAGGCCCATGAAGTTGATGTGGTCGCGGATGAGCATCAGATCGCCGGGGTTGAACTCAGGATTGACCCCACCGGCCGCGTTGGTCACGAAGAAGAACTCCGCGCCCAGGCGGCGCATCACCCGCACGGGCAGGCCGATCTGGGCCATGGTGTAGCCTTCGTAGTAATGGGCGCGGCCCTGCATGATCATCACCGGCTGACCGACCCAGTGACCCAAAATCAGTTTGCCCGCATGGCCCCACACCGTGGACTCAGGCCAATCGGGAATGTCGGTGTACGGGATTTCGGCCACCACATCGGTCGCGGCTTCGGCCACCGCGCCCAAACCAGAGCCCAAGATCAATCCCACGCGCGGGGTGAACCCCGGCGCGTGCGCGGCCACGGCCGCGGCTACCGCATCGATGTCTTCCAAGGAGAAGAAGTAGGGTTTGCGCAATTGCGGACGAGCGCCCATGTCAACTATCCTTGTTTTCCTCGCCCCGGCCTCCCGGCGTGCGCAACTCGGTCAAGTCTTCGGGCAGCCACTCCTCCGCGCCCGGCCCCATGATGATCTCGCCCGTGGGCTGCAGGATGGGCAGGGTGTCCACCTCCACATCCTGGCAGGCCCGGCTCAGGCGGCGCAGCAAAAAGCGGGTGGACAGAGGATTGGTGTGGCCGAACACGATCTGCAGCGTGTCCGCAGGGATGCCTTTGCGCGCCAGCCGATACGCGGCCGTGTTGCGCAGGGCCTGCGGCGTGAGGGACTTGCGCAGGCGCAGGATCTCGCCCCACGAGCGCAGCGACTGCCACAGGCTCTGACGGCTGATGGGACGCCCCAACTGGCTCAAGAACAGGCCCTTTTCGTCGCCCGTGGGGTTGAAGCGCTCCCGCAAGATCAGATAACGGCGCAGAGGCTCCCGGGCTGCACGCACGGGAATCCACATGGACTTCTCCACCAGGTCGGGGATGCGCACCCGGCTGTGCTCCAGATTGACATCGTCCACGGTGAAGCGGATGAGCCATTCGCTGGGGAAGCCCCACTCCACGAACAGCGCGATGAGGGCCAGATCGCGGATGGCGCGCGGGGTGTTGGCCCGCAGCAGGCTCTCCCAGATCTGGCGCAATTCTTCACTGTTGAAACACAGGATTTCTTGCGATTGGCGGGCTTTTTCCAGATATTCCGTCAATTCCGCGGTGCGGGGCACGAAGGATTCGGTGAGATGTCCGGTGGACTGCAAGTAACGCTGGAAACTGCGCAGCGACGCGAGCCGGCGCATGAGCGTACTGCGGCGATAGCGTTGCGCCTGATCGGCCAGGTAGGCCTTGCAATATTCAGGAGTTAAATCCTCGATCTCGGGCTCGCGGCCCAACTGGGCCTTGAGAAACTCGTAGAACTGCTGGATGTCCTCCAGGTAGCCGACCAGCGTCATCTGCCGATAGCCTTGGCGCTCCAAAAAGGCGCGAAAGTCTTCAATTAGACCTCGTAACTGCATGAGAACCCTCCATGTCTGGGGCCGTAGCCCGGATTCCTGCTCGGCCCCGCGGCTGGCGAGGACGAGCCGCGCCCGCGATCCGCAGCCAAGGCCCTGAAGCCTCTAACGACCTGCGACAGACAGCCCCGGCGCGCCTCAAGGGAAAGGACGGCCGGGCCGCGGGCGTTGCGTGTTTCATAACTTCGCGTTCGCCGTTATCATACCAGCAAAGCCCAGAATTGTCAATAAATATACAACCCAATGCTTGTGTGTAAGGTGTAGAGGGCCTCAAACCTGCGCCGCGCCGCGGCGCAAGTCCTCCAGCACCGCGACCAACTCCGCGGGCAACGGCGCCTCGAAGGTGCGGGGCGCATCTTCGCCGGGCAGGGTGAGGGTGAGCCGGTGGGCGTGCAAGAAGTGGCGCGTCAAAGGGAGCCGCACCCGCCGCGGGCCGTACAGGGTGTCGCCCGCGATGGGCGTGCCCAGGAACGCGGCGTGCACCCGAATCTGATGCGTGCGGCCGGTCAAGGGCCGAAAGCGCACCAAAGTGTAGCCGGGGAAAGCCTCCAGCACCTCGAAGTCGGTGCTGGCCTCTCGCCCGCGGCCCGGCGTGGTCACCCGCATGCGCTGCCGATGGGCCGGATCCCGCTCGATGGGGGCTTCGACGCGGCCCCGAGGCGCGGGAGGCCGCCCCACCACCAGGCCCAGGTATTCCTTGCGCACCTGGCGGGCCCGAAACTGGTCTTGCAAGAACTGGTGCGCGGCGTCGTTCTTGGCCAAAATGAGCACGCCCGAAGTGTCCTTGTCCAGCCGGTGCACCAGGCCCGGCCGCAGCACGCCGCCCACGCCAGCCAAATCGGGCGCGTGGGCCAGGGCCGCGTGCACCAGCGTGCCCCGCTCGTGCCCCGGCGAAGGGTGCACCACCATGCCCGCGGGCTTGTCCACCACCAGCACATCGTCGTTCTCAAACAGCACCCGCAGGGGGATGGGCTCCGGTTCGACCGTGGCAGGCCGCGGCGGCGGCACCTGCACCACCACCGTGGCCGGGCGGTCGAGCCAGTGCCCCGGCTTGGTGATGGTCTGACCGTCCACCGTGACCCGGCCCTCGCGAATCCACGACTGCACCCGGGCGCGCGAATACGAGCCCTGCAGCGCCTGCACCACGAAACGATCCAGGCGCTGCCGCGGCTGCTCCGCGGTGGGGCGAAAGACGAAAGTGTGCGTACGCGGCTCGCTCATACAAATTCCCTCGGGCGGGGTGTGGGGGATGGGCTCCGCGCGCGGCGCTGGAAGCGCCGCGGGGCTGCGCGGCGGGTTCGGCCGCGGCCTACGAGCCCTCCTCGGCCAGGGTGCTCAGCAACAGGCAAAGCACGCCCAGGGTGATGGCAATGTCGGCCACATTGAAGACCGGAAAGCGGCCCACCGCGATGAAGTCCGTCACCGAGCCCTGGGTCAGCCGATCCCACAGGTTGCCCAGCGCGCCGCCCACCTGCAAAGCCAGGCCCCAGCGCAGGCAGCGCGCCTCCAACGCAGTTTGCCGAAAGTGCCACACGACGAACAAAACCACGACCACGGCCAGCCCTAACAACAAATCGTTGGCCCCTTGATAGAGGCCGAAAGCCGAGCCCGTGTTGCGCCAATGCACGATGCGCACCCAAGAACGCCAGGGTTCGGGCCAGGGAGCCCAGACCTGACCAAAAGGCAAATAGGCCCGCACCAGGGCCTTGGTCCACTGATCCAGCAGCACGACGCCCAGACTCACGCCCACCAAAAGGCGATAGTGGGCCCACCAGTGGGTCGGCGCCGACGAAGAGGTCATGAAGAGCGCCTCCTGGAGCAAAAGTCGCACGGCGCGCTGCCGCGCCGCGGGAAATCAACGCGGTCCCCGCGCGAGCGCGGGGGGACAGGGCAGCCGCACGCCCAGGCCGTGGGCCGCGCAGCCAGCGTGACAATCCCCGGCCCCAAAGCCGGGCTGGGGCACGAAGGCCCAGGGCTGCTGGGCCCAAGCCTGCGCCCAGACGCACTCCCAGGGTCGGCCCTCGGGAGACGGATGGGTGGTCCAGCCCCAGGCCACGGGCACCGCGACCGCGCGCAACGCGTCGATATGCCAGGGCCCGCGGCCCTGACCGCGCAGGTGGCGACCCAGGCGGGCCCGAATGCCGCCCGGGCCGTGCGCCTGCCCCGCGTACAGGTACAGACCCGCGGGCCACAGGCGGTGCGGCTCCGGGCCGGCGCGGACCACCGCGGGCCGCGGCAGGCAGAGGGCCAACCAATACGCGCCCGGCCGAGCCGGTAGGCCGTCCACCCAAACCCGGGCCACGCTCATGTCTGGGGCGCTTCCTGCCGGCTGCGGATGTAGCCGTAGTACAGCACCACGCCCAGCAAGACCCAGATGATGGTCGCATACCAGGCCAGCGGGCTGGCCTCGAAGAGGTGCCCGGCCAAAAAGCCCTGGATGATGACGGTGGCGATGGGCAGGTAGGGCACCAGGGGCACGCGGAAGGCCCGGGGCAGGTCAGGGTGGGTCTTGCGCAGCCGGATCAGGGTGATGTTGGTGAGCAAGAAGAGCACCAGGAAGGTCAAAGAGGCCCCGCCGGCCACATCGGCCACGGGCAGGGCCACGCCCATGAACGCGATCAGCAGGCCGCTCATCAAGATGGCCCAATGGGGCGTGCGGGTGCGCGGGTGCACTTCGCCGAAGAAGGCGGGCAGGTCCCGACCCCGGCCCATGGCAAAGGAGACCCGGGAACTGGAATAGACGGTCGCGTTGAGCGCGGAGGTGGTGGAGGCCAGCCCGCCGATGAGCATGAGCACCCGGCCGTAAGGCATGATGAACTCCGCGATGCGCACCATGCCCCGCTCGCCGTGCTTGGCCAGATATTGCCAGGGCTGCATCCCCAGGCGGTCTTGCACGGGCACGCCCACGGCGACGAAGGCCACGATGAGGTAGATGGCCACTACGATGCCGATGGACAGGAAGATGGCCCGGGGCAGATTGCGCTCGGGTTCGTAAAGTTCTTCGCCCGTCTGCGCGATGATCTCGTAGCCCTCAAAGGCCACGAAGGTCAACCCCATGGCCGCGAACACACCGGCCCAACCGTGCGGCAGGGCCGGATGGAAGTTTTCCCACACCATAGAAGCGTCGGGCGCGTTGAGCATGGCCTTGATGCCAAAGCCCGAGATGGTGAGCAGCACCGCGACTTTGGTGATGGTGACGATGTTGCCCACCAAGCCCGTCTCGGACGCGCCGCGGTAGTTGATGAACAGGAACAGGGCCACGACCAGCACCACCAGGCCCTTGATGAGCCATTGCTCCGCGCTCAGGCCCAGAAAACCCGGGGTGCGGCTGATGTGCAGGCCCGCGATTTCCATCAACTCCACGAAGAAGGTGGCGAACAGCACCGCGTACAGACTACAGGCCACCGAATGGCTGAACCAGGAGATCCAGCCCGAGAAGAAGCCCCAAAAGCGCGACAGGCCCTCCCGCACCCACAGGTAGCCTCCGCCGGCTTCGGGCATGGCCGCGCCCAACTCCGCGTAGGTCAAGCCCGTGAGGCTGGTCACGATGCCGTTGAGCAGGAAGGCCAGCAGTAAGCCCACGGGACCGGCTTTGCCAGCCGCGATGCCCGTCAGGCCGAAGATGCCCGCGCCGATCATGGCGCCGACGCCGATCATGGTGGCCTCGAGCAGGCCCAGACTGCGCTTGAGGGTGTGCGCCTCGTCGTAGTGGTGTCGCAAATCAGATGTAGCGCTCATCGTTCTTTACTCCGTCAAAAAAGCGACGCGGCCAAAAAGAACCGGTTCCGCAGGGAACCGGCCTCTTGGCGACAGCGATGCCGTTCGGCTCTGCGTCCGCAGAGCGTGCAGCGCGGCGCCAGTATAGCACAAACCCGCGGCCTTGGGAAGATATGTCGCGCGCGGGCGAGGCGGGAACCACGGATGGAACGGAAAGCAAGGAGCGAGGAGCGAGGAGCGGAGAGCGGGAAGGAAACCGCGGAGGAAAACCTGACGACTGGCGACTACCGACTGGTGACTGTGCCGCCTGTTTCGAAACCACGGATGCACACGGATGAGGACGGAAGAACACGGAAGGGGAAACCGCGGATGCACGCGGATGGGCGTAGATCGCCGCGGATGAAAACCTGGTGACTGGCGACCGTGCCGCCCGCGGACGGCGGGCGCAGCACCGCTGCGCCCCTACCGGCTAACGGCCAACGGCTATCGGCTGTCTTGAAACCACGGATGCACACGGACGAGGACGGATGAACACGGAAGGGGAAACCGCTGATGCACGCGGATGG
>JAADEN010000106.1 GCA_013153375.1 Chloroflexota bacterium
ACCCGCTCGGTCGTCCAGCGGATGCCCGTGCGCAGCACCCGCGCCGGGTGCCCCGCCAGCACGATGCCCGGCTGGTCGAAGGCCCGCGTGACCACCGCGGCCGCGGCGACCACGCTGTCCGCGGGCACTCGCGCGCCCTTGAGGATCATGGCCCGAGCCCCGACCCATACCCGCTCGCCGATGTCCACATCCGCGGCCGGATTGAGCCGCTGGCCCGTGGCCGCGTCCAGGATGCTGTGCGAGTCGCCCGTGCGCACTTCGATGTCGTAGGCGAACAAACTGCCCGCGCCGATGCGCAGGTGGGTGCCCTCCATGACCGACAGCCGGGCGTGCACGATGGTGGTGTTCTCGCCAATGGTCAGCCGGCCCGCTCGATCTTCCATCCAGATTTCACCCCCGCGGGTGAAGCGTATCCCCGGGGCCAGCGCGAGCCGGTGGCCCTGGCCGCGCAGGCGAATGTACACCTGGTTGAGCACGCAGCCCGCGGCGATGTGCAGGTCGTGGCCCTGGCCCGCGATGTCAAAGACCACATTGCGCAGGATCGCCCCCGGCTCCACCCGCACGCGGTGGCCCTGGCCGCGCAGGGTCACTTCCAGACCGGGCGCGGTCACGCCTTGCAGGTGCACTTCGTTGCCGGGCTCGATTTGCCAGCCCCACGGGGCCAGGGGCAACACCCGGTTGAGCCCCCGCCACCACCAGGGGCGGCTGCGGTTGAGCGCGCGCACGGTTTGACGGAGCCAGGCGGGCGGCATGGCAACTCCTCCGCGGGCCAGATGCGACAGCGACCCTGGAATTATAGCAGGCTTCGCCCCCGCGGTACAATCGGAGCAGAGAGCAGGGTGCCCGCCGGCGCGGAGAGCCGGGGGCGCTTCAGCGGTTCGCGGTCCGCTGTCGAGGAGGTTTCCCATGTCGCGCCGAGTGCTTTGGACCCAACCTTTGGACGCCACGCACACCCTCACGGTGATTCAAGGGGATTTGACCCAAGAGCCGGCCGAGGCCATCGTCAACGCGGCCAACGCGTATCTGCGCCACGGCGGTGGGCTGGCCGCGGCCATCGTGCGCCGCGGGGGGCGCATCATCCAGCAGGAGAGCGACGCCTGGGTGCGGAAGCACGGGCCCTTGACCCACGACCAGGCCGCGGTGACCACCGCGGGCGCGCTGCCGGCCCGCTATGTGATCCATGTGGTCGGCCCGCGCTGGGGCAGCGGCCACGAGGCCGACAAACTGCGGGCCGCGGTGCTGGCCGCGCTGCGCGCCGCGCAGGCCTTAGGCGTGCGCAGCGTCGCGCTGCCCGCCATCTCCACGGGCATTTTCGGCTATCCCGTGGAGCAGGCCGCGGAGGTCATCGTGGATGCCATCTACGACGCCGTGGCCCAGGGCCTGATCCCCGATGTGACCGACCTGCGCCTGGTGCTCTACGACGCGCCCACCGCGCAAATCTTCGAGCGGGTGGTGCGCGCCCGTGAGACGCGCGCGTCGTAACGCCCGCAGCCGCGCGCTTTGGCAGGTGGCCCGCGGCGCGGCCGCCGGTATAATCAAAACAGCACGCGGGGCCTGGGCCTCAGGAGGTAGATCATGGACATCGGCTTGCCCAAGGAACGCCGGTCGGACGAATATCGCATCGCGCTGACCCCGGCCGCGGTGCGGGAGTTGACCCGCCGCGGCCATCGGGTGTATGTGGAACACGACGCGGGCGCGGGTTCGGGCTTCACCGACGCGGATTACGAAGCCGCGGGCGCGAGCATCGTGTATTCCCCCGCGGAGGCGTACCAGCGGGGCGAATTGGTGGTCAAGGTCACCCGTCCGCTGCAAGAGGAGTTGGAGCGCCTGTACGAAGGGCAGATTTTGATGGCCTTCTTGCACCTGGCGTCCGCGCATCCCAACAAGGTGCGCACTTTGTTGGACCACAAGGTCACGGCCATCGCGCTGGAGACCATCCAGGAGGACGACGGCTACAAGCCCTTGCTGCATCCCATCGCCAAACTCGCGGGGCGCTTCGCGCCCACCATCGCGGGCTCGTTGCTGCGCAACGACGCGGGCGGCAAGGGCATCTTGTTGGGCGGCGTGCCGGGTGTGCCGCCCGCGGAGGTGGTCATCATCGGCGTGGGCTCGGTGGGCACCGAGGCCGCGCTGGCCTTCGCCGCGCTGGGCGCGTCGGTGTACGCGCTGGATGTGCGCCCCCAGGCCCTGGAGGCCGTGGACCGCTGGTCCCACGGGCGGGTGGTGACCCTGCTGGCGACGCCGCACAATGTGCGCAAGGCCCTCTCCTTCGCGGATGTGGTGGTGCTGGCCGTGAATCAGCCCGGCTACCGCGCGCCCATCGTGGTCACCCGGGAACTGCTGCGCACCATGCGGCCCCGGTCGGTGTTGATGGACTTCGCCATTGATCAAGGCGGCGCGGCCGAAACCAGCCGTCCCACCCATCACAGCCAGCCCACTTTCGTCGAGGAGAACATCATCCACTACTGCGTGCCCAATGTGACCGGCGTGCTGGGCCGCACCGCGACCCACACCATCAGCAACGCGCTGCTGCCCTGGGTGCAGGCCATCGCCGACCGCGGCCTCGACCCGGCCCTGCGGGCCTTCCCCGCCCTGGCCCGCGGGGTGCAGACCCGCGACGGGCGCATCGTCCACCCCGCGCTGTATCAGGTGTGGAGCCAGCATCAGGGAGAAGGGTGACATGGCCTATTGGGAGCGCATTTACCATCAACGCATGACCACGGCCCAGGAGGCGGTCCAGGCCATTCGCTCGGGCCAGCGGGTCTTTCTCACGGGCAACTGCTCGGTGCCGCAGACGGTGCTCAAAGCCCTGGTGCAACGGGCCCGAGCCGGTGAGATCGAAGATGTGGAAATCGTGCAAGTGCTCACCGTGGGCGACGCGGAGTATGTCAGCCCCGAACTGGCGGGCCGCCTGCGGGTGAACACCCTGTTCATCAGCGAGAATGTGCGCCAGGCCGTGCACGAGGGCCGGGCCGACTTCACGCCCGTCTTTTTGAGCGAAGTGCCGGGCCTGTTCCGCAAGGAATTGCCCCTGGATGTGGCCCTCATCCATGTCTCGCCGCCCGACGAGCACGGCTTCTGCTCCTTTGGCGTGGAGGTGGGCATCACCAAGCCCGCGGCCGAGGCCGCGCGGGTCATCATCGCCGAGGTCAACGACAAAATGCCCCGCACCCTGGGCGATGCCTTCATCCATGTGTCCAAGATCGACCATTTCGTGCCCGTGTCGTACAACCTGCCCGAACTGCCCCAGGGCCAGCCCGGCGAGGTGCAGATGCGCATCGCGCAGCACATCGCGGAACTCATCCCCGACGGCGCGACGCTGCAACTGGGCATCGGCGGCATCCCCGACGCGGTGCTGTACTATCTGAAGGACAAGCGCGACCTGGGCATCCACACCGAGTTGTTCTCCGACGGCGTGGTGGAACTGGTGGAGCAGGGCGTGATCACCAACGAGCGCAAGACCCTGCATCGGGGCAAGATCATCGCCGGCTTCGTGCTGGGCACCCAGCGGCTGTACGATTTCGTGGACAACAACGCGATGGTGGAGTTCCACCCCACGGATTATGTGAACGACCCCTTCGTCATCGCGCAGAACGACAACATGGTGGCCATCAACTCGGCCATCGAAGTGGACCTGACGGGCCAGGTGTGCGCGGATTCCATCGGCCCCAAGTTCTACAGCGGCGTGGGCGGGCAGGTGGACTTCATTCGCGGCGCGGCCCGCAGCAAAGGCGGCAAGCCCATCATCGCGCTGCCGTCCACGGCCAAGCGCGGCACCATCTCGCGCATCGTGGCCACCCTCAAGCCCGGCGCGGGGGTGACCACCACCCGCAACGATGTGCACTATGTGGTCACCGAGTACGGCGTCGCGTACCTGCACGGCAAGACCATCCGCCAGCGGGCCGAGGCCCTCATCGCCATCGCCCATCCTGACTTCCGCGCGGATTTGCGCCGCGAGGCCGCCAAGTTGGGATTCCTGTAGCCGAGGGAGGTCGCCGATGGCAACGGTTCGGGCTGCGCAACCCCACGATGATGCGGCTTTGATCCCCTTGCTGGCCGCGTTTCGCGCCGAGTTGGACGCGCTGCTGGGCGCGGCCCACGCGCCCAACCTGGAGGCCGCGGCGCGCGACCTGGAGGACTATCAGCGCCGCGGGTTTCCCATTTTCGTCGCCGAGGTCAAGGGGCAATTGGTGGGCTTTCTGGTCTGCCGCGTGGAGGAAGGCACGGTGTGGGCCGAGGCCCTGTATGTGGATCCCGCGCATCGGCGGCGGGGCATCGGCTCCCAACTCTACGCCCAGGCCGAGGCCCTGGCCCAGGAGCACGGCGAGCCCACGGTGTACAACTGGGTGCACCCCAACAACGCGGCCATTCTGGCCTTTCTGGCCCGCCGCGGCTATCGGGTGCTCAACATGATCGAAGTCCGCCGCCCTTTGCCCGGCGAGACCCTGGCAGGGCGTTTGGATGTCGGCGGCCACACTTTGGCGTACCCCGTCCCGCTGGAGGGCGCGGACGCGACCGAGACCTGAGGCCCGGCCGGGCGCGGCCGCGCGTCCGGCCCCACCGCCGCGGGCGCAGGCGCGGCGCTCATGCCTCCTGCGCCGGCCCGCCAGGGATCATCCCAAAACGACCGCCGCGGAAGTCCAAAATCACCTGACCGTCCAGGAAGGGCGCGTTGCCCATCAGCCCCACCATGTTGAAGCGTCGCAGGAACGCGGTCCATTGGGGCGCGTTGGGCGCGTCCACATGGACATAGACGCGCCTCACCGGCAGCGGACGCCCGCCCAGGCGCATCTCCACGGCCAGGGGGCCGCCCTGCACCCGCTGGGTCTGGCCCCAGGCCAGGATGTCCAGCGTGTCGGTCACCTCGCCCGTGCTGAGCGCGGGCCATTGCTCCTCGTCGGTGAGCAGCGGGAAGATGCTGCTGCCCGTGTCGAACACGGCCCAGCGCGGCTCGCCGTCCACCGTGAGTTGCATCAGCACATGGCCGTAATCGCCCACCTGCAACGGGGCCCACGCGGCCTGAGCCTCCAGGTCGGGGGGAACCTGCTCCGCGCGGGCCAACCGCTGGCCCGGATAGTCGATGACCAGCACCCGGCCGCGCACCCAGTCCGCGCCCACGGTGCCCAGCACCCGACCGCCGTTGGGCAGCGCATCGTCGTCGCCGAAGTCGGGCAGCCAGATCAGCGGCTCGATGGCCGTGTCGCCCAGGTGCAGGGCCGTGCGCAAGCGGGGTACGGATTGGCCGTTGAACATGGCCGGATGGTCGGGGTCCTGAAGGGCTTCCAGGCCCTCCTTTTCCTGGGGCGTGAAGGCGCGGGCGTACAGCACCGAAGTGGGCGCGCCCAGGTCGAACTGGAACCAGCCCTGGGCGTCCACCGCGGGCAGGGTGCCGGGCACGAACATGGCCGCGTGGGGAAAATGGCGGCCGCTCAGCGTGGCGTCCTGCCACACGAAGGGGAGCCACGGCAAATCGCTCATGGTCTTCGTCTCCTGGTGGGGAAGGTTTAGGCCGGGGGCAACCATCCGGGCGGGACCCAAAAGCCGCCGTAGCCCCGCAGGCGGGCCACGATGGTGGCCACGAGCACGGCCACGCCCAGCGCGATGAGGAGGTAATCGCGGGGCTGGTAGCGCAGTTCGACGATCCAGGTGCGGCGGGGCTTGGCCCCAAAGGCCCGCAAGTCCATCGCGTCGATGATGTCCTCGCCGTTGAGGATGGCCTGGATGGTCACGGGCACGATGAGGGGCGCCAAATTGCGAATTTGCCGCACCACGCCCGCGCCTTTGCGCTCCAATTCGTAGCCCCGGGCCCGCTGCGCGTCCAGGGTGGTCTGGAAGTCCCGGGCCACGGAGGGCACCAGCCGGAAGGCCAGATCCGTGGCCACCGCGAACTTGTCGTTCAGCCCCAGACCCCGAAAGGTCACGCCGTACTGCGCGGGGTGGATGGTGAAGGGAATGAGCAGGCCGAAGATGGCCAGGGTGAGCATCCGCATGAACTGGCTCAGCGCGAAGACCACCTGCTCCACGCTGATCTCCCATGTCCAGGGCCCCAGGTGCAGGGTGATCCAGGGGTGGGTGGTTTGATAGGCCTCCTCGCCGCCGCGGCCCGTGAGCGCGGTGATGAGCACCAGGAAGGTGATCAGGGGCAGCACCACCATCCAGAAGCGGCGGGTCTCCTTCCAGGTCAGCCCCGCGGCCTTGTATGCCAGCAGCGCGAAGGCCAGCCACCCGGCCAGCCAGCGCAGGTCCCACACCATGATGACGGAAATCATGGCGCACAGGATGAAAATGAGCCGGGCGCGCGGGTCCAGGCGTTGGACGATGGTATTGCGCTCTTTGTAGGCCCAGGTGACCAACATGGGGACGACTCCGTGCAGGGCCGGGGGAAGCCGCGGGCCGCGCGCCTCCCCCGGCCGGGGATGCGCGGCGGGTCAGCGCCCGCTGCGCAAGCGCGCGTTTTGGTACGCGGCGTACAGAATGGGCACCAGGACGATGTCGAAGATCAGGTTGGTGCCGGCCGCGGGCAGGAATTCGCCGATGATGGCCGTGGTCACCGAGTAGCCGTTGACCCAGATGTCCGCGATGGAGGCGAAGCCCATGCCGATGATGACGCCCAAAGCGCCCCAAACCACCGCGGTGGCGATGTCGGGTTTGCTACGCAGCGACCACCAGGCGATCAGCAGGATGGCCACCAGCAGGATGAGCAGCACGGGCGTCCACTGGCCCGCGGTGGTGCCGGCCCAGGGGTGCTCCACCCCCGGGAAGAGCGCGGTGAGCACCACGAAGACCACCATCAGGCCCGTGACCCACATGAGCGCCTTTTTGGTCACCCGCACCCGCTCTTCGGTGCTGGGCCAGGCGTGAATCAGCCCGGGGATGAGGCCCATGAGCCCGTTGCCCAGGTCCCACACGGGGTACACGCCCCAGCCGGTGAGCGCGTCGCCCAGGATGTTGCCCACCAGGCCGCTGAAGAAGCCCACCACCGGGCCGAAGGCCAGGCCCATGAAGATGGGAATGGCCACCGCGGGCCGCAGGGAGACGAAACTCACCGACGGCAATTGGAACACATTGGTGGCCCACGAGAACACGCCGTAGAGCACCGCGCCGATGGCCATCATGACCACTTCCCGGGTGCCCACCTGCCAGATGGGCTTGGTGGCGAAGAACAGGTAAATGGCCATGACCAGCACCGCGCCGATGAAGTACCAGACCCATCCGGCCCCGGTGGCCTTGTCGCCTTTGGTGAGCAGGTTGGCCAGCCACAGGACCACCGTGGCCGCCACCACCGCACCAAGGACTTGCTTGAGCATAGAACGACCGGCCATCAGACACCTCCTTGGGGTAGAAAAGAGAGCGTGGTCATTCGGACAACGACTTTTGCGAGGCCAGTTCCTCCAACGATAGGAAGCGGCCCGTATAGGGCAGGCGCGCCCGATTGAGGCGCAGCAGGCTGGTGGGCCGCAGGCGGCATTGCCGCAACAAGTCCTCGTCCACCAGCACCTCTTCGGGCGGGCCGTCGGCCACCAGTTGGCCCTGATACATGAGCCAGACCCGGTTGGCGTAGCGCACGGCCAGATCCAGGTCGTGGGTGATGAACAGGATGGCCGCGAAGGGCATCTGCACGATGGCGTCCATGAAGCCGATGTAGTGGCGATAGTCCTGGCCCGCGGTGGGCTCGTCCAACACCAGCACCTGGGTTTCCATGCTGAGCACCGCGCCGATGGCCGCGCGGCGCTGCTGGCCGAAACTCAGGGCCAGGGGCGAGACCTGGGCGTAGTCGGTCAGATCCACGACGCGCAGGCTGCGTTCCACATTGGCCTGCACCCGTTCCTCGTCGAAGCCCAGGTTGCGCGGGCCGAACGCGAATTCCTCCCACACCGTGGGCGCGAAGAGCATGTGCCGCGGGTTCTGGAAGACGAAGCCCACGGTGTGGGCCATTTGGGCCACCGACGCGTCCCGGGTGTCGGTGCCCCGGACCGCAACCCGGCCCTGCCAGGGCTTCTCCAGGCCGATGAGGTGCCGCACCAGGGTGGTCTTGCCCGCGCCGTTGGGCCCCAGCAGCGCGATGACATCGCCGGGGTACACCGCGGTGCTCACCCCGCGCAGCACGGGGCGCTCTTCGGTGTAGCCAAAGGCGATGTCCTCCACGGTGATGAGGGGCTCGGCGTCGGGTTGGCGTTGGCGGCGGGGCGGCGCGGGCCGGGGCTCCATCTCTTGCAGGCGCTGCACCGCGACCTCCGCGGGCAACTTGACCTCCTGGGGGTGGGCCACCCGGAGGAAGCCCTCCACCGGGCCGAAGTAGCGCTGCTCTCCGGCCTCGAGGAAGAGCACCTTGTCGGGCGCGATGCGCAGCACATCCTCGACCCGATGCTCGATGATGAGCACGGTCTTGCCCGCGTCCACCAGGCGTCGGATGAGGGCCAGGGCCTCGTCCACGCCCGCGGGGTCCAGGTTGGCCAGGGGCTCGTCGAGCAACAGCACCTCGGGCTCCATGACCAGACTGCCGGCCACGGCGACCTTTTGCTTCTCGCCGCCGCTGAGCGCGTAAGTCTCCCGATCCCGCAGATGGGCGATGTCCAGCGCGTCGAGCACGCCTGCGATCCGCCGCAGCATCTCGGGCCGGGGCACGGCCAGGTTCTCCAGCCCGAAGGCCACATCGTTGAGCACATACGCGCCGATGATCTGGCGCTCGGGGTCCTGCAGCACGGTGCCCACCCACTGGCTGCGCTGGGCCAGGCTGACATCGGTGGGGTCGTGGCCCAGAATGCGCAGCGAGCCTTGCAGCGTGCCGCGGTACGAGTGCGGGATGAGGCCGTTGAGGATGCGGAGCAGGGTGGTCTTGCCGCTGCCCGACGCGCCCGCGACCAGCACCAACTCGCCGCGGGCCACCTGGAAGGACACATCCCGCAGCGCGGGCTCGGAGCGATTGCGGTAGGTGAAAGTGAGGTCGTGAACTTCCAGCGCGGCTTCGGTCATGGGGAAGGCCTCCGGCCGGGCCGGGCCCGGCTTAATGACAACCCGCGCGCGGGTGGGAAGTCGCGGGTATGGAGTGTATTGTAACGCCATGTTGGCATGTTCGCCTACGGAAAAGCGTAAAACACACCGAAAACCCATTGTATCAGATTCCCGGCTGCGGACGCCTTTCTCGCCCCCTCCCCATCCAACCTTGGTGCGGCGGACCTGTGACCCGTCGCGAACCCGCGTTGCGGCAGGGTTCGGACGCGCCGCGTGGGGGTATAATGAAATCCCCGCGGCGGCCCTC
>JAADEN010000191.1 GCA_013153375.1 Chloroflexota bacterium
GCGTGGGCCGCGGACGGGTGGGGGTCGCGGTGACCCGCCGCGGGGGCCGCGGCCCCGGCGGACGCAGCGCGAACAGGGGATCCAGCACGGCCATGAGCAAAGCGATCACGACGCTAAAAATCAGGCCCCGCCCCCACCACGAATTCCACAAGCCCCCCAAGTGGCGTCGCATGTCCAACACCTCCTACCAGACCCGCGGCCCGCAGGGGGCCGGTGGGCCTTCCTGCCGCGCCGAGGCCTCAGCGCGGTTTGATCGCCAGCACGCCGAAGGCCCGCGGCGCGGGTTTGACCCGCTCGAAGCCCACCGCGCGCAGGCGCTCCATGACCCCGCGGGTCAGATTGCGCCCCATCTTGGCGTTGGGGCTGCCCACATAGTGGAACAGCCGCCCGCCGGGCTTGAGCACCCGCCACAGGTGGGCGTAGAAGTCCGCGGCGTAGAGTTCGCCGGCCAGCGCGAATTGGGGCGGATCGTGCAGCACCGCGGAGAAGTGCCCCGTGGGCAGCCCGGCCACGAAGCGGGCCACATCGGCCTGCACCACCCGCACCCGCGGATGTTCAAACACGGCTGCGGACCAGGGGTTGCGCCGGGCCACGGCCAACACCGCGGGATCCAACTCCACGCTGAGCACCCAATCCGCGGACTGCGCGGCCTGGAGCGCGGAGTAGCCCAGGCCGAAGCAGGTGTCCAGCACCCGGCCCCGGGGCCGCAGCGCGCGCACCTTGGCCTGGGTGTCCCGCCACGGGTCCGTGCCCCGCACCCGGTGCATGGGGATGCCCGCCACCAGCATGGTGGGCGCGCGGCCCGTGGGGTACAGGGCCACGGCCCGCTGGGTCAGGTCCGAGAAGGCCCGCACCCGCTCCCAGCCCTGGGGCGTCCAGGCGAACACCGCGTTGGGATGGGCCGCGATCTCGGCGGCTTGCTCCCAGGTCAGGGTCACGCCCTGGGGGAAGTGCGCGCCGGCCGCGTCCAGGGTCACGGGCACGGTGGTGCGGCCCAGGTCGGGCGAGGCCCGCGCCACGCGCCGCCCCCGGGCGTAATCCCGCCGCAGGGGTTCGACTTCGTAGTGCGACAGCAAGACCGGCGTCATGGCGGGGATGGCCTTCGCGGAGGCGTTCAGCCTCCCATGGAGGTTTGGGCCGGCGCGTAGGTCTCCGCGGACGCGGCATCCGCCCGGCTCAGGCTCAGGCCCTGGCCGTCCGCGGCCACATCCACCCGCACCGTATCGCCGGGTTGGAATTCGCCGGCCAGCAGGGCCATGGCCAGAGGGCCTTCCACATGCTTTTGGATCAGCCGCTTGAGGGGCCGGGCGCCAAAGGAAGGATCGTAGCCGTGCTCGGCCAGCCAGTCCCGGGCCGCGGGGGTGACATCCAACTGCAAGTCGTGCTCGACCAGGCGCTCGGCCACCTCGTGCAGGCGCAGGTCCACGATGTTGCGCATGACCTCGGTCGAGAGGGGCGAGAACATGATGACCTCGTCGATGCGGTTGAGGAACTCGGGGCGGAAGGTGTCTTTGAGGGCCTTCTCGATTTTCTGCTGGGCCTGGCGCTCTTCCTGGTCGCCCGTGGTGCCCAGGAAGCCCAGGCTGCCGCCCCGCCGCACGAACTCCGTGCCCAGGTTGCTGGTCATGATGACGATGGTGTTGCGGAAGTCCACGGTGCGGCCCTGGCCGTCGGTCAGGCGTCCCTCGTCCAGAATTTGCAGCAGCGCGTTCCACACCTGGGGGTGGGCCTTTTCGATCTCGTCGAACAGGATGACCCGATAGGGCCGCCGCCGTACGGCCTCGGTGAGTTGGCCGCCCTCCTCGTAGCCCACATAGCCCGGCGGCGCGCCGAACAGGCGGGAGACCGAGTGCTCCTCGCGATACTCGCTCATGTCCACCCGCAGCAGCGCGTCCTCGTCGTCGAACAGGAACTCGGCCAGGGCCTTGGCCAACTCGGTCTTGCCCACGCCCGAGGGCCCGATGAAGATGAACGAGCCGATGGGCCGCCGCGGGTCCTTGAGCCCCGCGCGGGCCCGCCGAATCGCGTCCGACAGGGCCCGGATGGCCTCCTCCTGGCCCAGCACCCGTCGCCCCAGATGCGCTTCCATGTGCAGCAGTTTCTCCCGCTCGCTGGCCAGCAACTGGGTCACGGGGATGCCGGTCCACTGGGCCACCACCTCCGCGATGGCGTTGGCGTCCACCACCTCGTCCAACTTCTGCTCGGCCTCCCACGCGGCGCGGCGGCGCTGGAAACTGTTCTCCAGCCGCAGGCGTTCGGTCTTGAGCCGGGCCGCGAGTTCGTAGTTGCGCTCCTGACCGGCCTGCTCCTCCTCCGCGGCCAGGCGCTTGATCTCCGTGCGCAAGTGCTTGAGTTCGGGCGGCAGCGAGTTGAGGGCCACCCGCCGCTTGGCCGCGGCCTCGTCCATCAGGTCAATGGCCTTGTCGGGGAGTTTGCGGTCGGGCACATAGCGGTCCGCGAGTTTGACCGCGGCCTCCAGAGCCTCGTCGGTGAAGCGCACGCCGTGGTGCGCCTCGTAGCGGTCCCGCAGGCCGCGCAGCATCTGCACGGCCACCTCCAGGGTGGGCTCTTCCACATACACGGGCGCGAAGCGGCGCTCCAGGGCCGCGTCCTTCTCGATGTACTTGTGGTACTCCTCGGGCGTGGTCGCGCCGATGCACTGCAACTCGCCGCGGGCCAGCGCGGGCTTGAGCATGTTGGACGCGTCCAGGGGCGCGCCCTGGGCCGCGCCCGCGCCCACCACGGTGTGCAACTCGTCGATGAACAGGATGATCTCGCCCTGGGAGCGTTTAATTTCGTCCATCGCGGCCTTGAGGCGCTCCTCGAATTCGCCCCGAAAGCGGGAGCCCGCGATCATGGCGCCCAAATCCAGGGCCAGCACCCGCTTGCCTTCCAGCATCTCGGGCACATCGCCGACCACGATCTTCTGGGCCAGGCCCTCGACGATGGCCGTCTTGCCCACGCCGGCCTCGCCGATGAGCACCGGGTTGTTCTTGGTGCGCCGCGACAAAATCTGGATGACCCGCAGAATCTCGGCCTCGCGGCCGATGACCGGGTCCAACTTGCCCTCGCGGGCCATCTGGGTCAGATCGCGGGCGTACTTCTCCAGCACCCGATAGCGTTCCTCGGCCCGGCGGTCGGTCACCCGCTGGCCGCCCCGCACCTGGTGGATGGCCTCCAGCACCCGCGGGCGGGTCAGGCCCATTTCTTGCAGCAGCCGCGCGGTGGGCGTGTTCCGCTCCGACAAAATGGCCAGGAACAGGTGCTCGGTGGAGATGAACTCGTCGCGCAAATTGTTGGCCTCGTGCTGGGCCAGGTCCACCACGCGCTTGACCCGCGGGGTGATGAAAATCTGCCCCGCGCCGCGGCCGTAGATGCCCACCTTGGGCGAAGTGCGCAGCATGTGGTCCAGCCGGTCCTTCAGCGTGGCCACATCCACGCCCAGGACCTCCAGGATCTTGGGCACCACCCCATCGGGCTGATCCAGCAGGGCCAGCAAGATGTGCTCGGTGTCGATTTGCGTATGGCCGTAGCGCTGGCTCAACTCGGCCGCGCGCTGGGCCGCCTCTTGGGCTCGTTCCGTAAAGCGTTCAAAGCGCATAGGTTCCTTCCATCCATGCGTGGGTGGGGTTTTGGGGACGGTCTCCGGTGAGGCCGGGGCCTGGGTCGAGGCCCGGCTTTATTATAGCAGACCGCAGCCGTGGCGCTGGGTCGGCAATGGTATACTGAAACGCGCTTGCAGTTTTGTAAATGTGCGCATCATCCCAGAGCGATGAGCCGCCGCGGCCCTTCTCGGAGGAAGCCATGTCCCGACGAACTCGGCTTTGGACGCGCCTGGTGTGGCTGGCAGGGCTGGCCCTGCTCCTGGCCGCGTGCAACGCGTCCGTGCCGCCCATCGTGCAGACCGTGGTGGTCACCCAGGCCGTCACGCCCGTGGTGCAACTGGTCACCCCGACGCCGCCTCCGTCCCCGCCGCCCACCTTGCAGGTCTGCGTCGGCCCGGAACCCGGCTCCCTCTACCTCTACTCCCCCCAGATCAACCAAGTGGGCTACACCATTCTGGAGGCGCTGTACGACGGCCCCATCGACATGTACGCGTACGGCTATCGGGCCGTGGCCCTGGAGGAACTGCCCACCCTGGCCAACGGCGGCGCGCGGCTGGAGCCCGTGACCGTGTCCCTGGGCGAGCCCATCGTGGACGCGGACGGCCAGGTGACCGTGCTCCAGCCCGGCGTGCGCTACCGCCCCAGCGGGTGCTTCAGCCAGGACTGCACCCAGGCCCTGCCCGACGACGCGACCCAGGCCGTCCTGGATCGCCTGGTGGTCACCTTTCGGCTGCGGCCCGACCTGACCTGGGAGGACGGCGTGCCCGTCACGGCCCACGATTCGGTCTTTTCCTTCCGCATCGCCGCGGACCCGGCCACGCCCGTGCTCAAGTGGTACACCGACCGCACCGCGTCCTACGAGGCCGCGGACGACCACACCGTGGTCTGGACCGGCCTGCCCGGCTACATGGACCCCGCGTACTTCCTGCGCTTCTGGCCGCCCCTGCCGCTGCACCTGTGGGGCGAGCGCACCGCGGCCGACCTGCTCACCGCCCAGGACGCCAACCGCCAGCCCCTGGCCTGGGGCCCTTACCGCTTGACCGAGTGGGAGCCCGGCCAGCGGCTGGTGCTGGAGCCCAACCCCTACTACTTCCGCAAGCCCGAAGGCCGTCCCTTCTTCCAGAAGATCATCGTGCGCTTCGTGGGGCAGGATCCCAACCAGGCCCTGGCCATGCTCATGGCCGGCGAGTGCGATGTGGTCTCGCCCACCGTGGGCCTCGAAGAGCAGTGGGATTTGGTGCTGCAACTGCGGGACAAGGAGCGGGTGCAGGTCCACGCGACGCCGAGCGCGGCCTTCGAGCATCTGGGCTTTGTGCTGCATCCCGTGGACCACGACGACGGCTACCAATACGGCGACCCGCCCGCCCTGTTCGTGGACCCGCGCACCCGCCAGGGCCTGGCCCTGTGCCTCGACCGCGCCGGGCTGGTGCACGATCTGCTGCACGACGCGGTGCCCGTGGCCCACTCCTATCTGCCCGAGGATCATCCCTTGCGGGCCGAGGACGCGCCCCGTTACGCGTACGACCCCGCGGCCGGGCAGGCCCTGCTCGAAGAGGCCGGTTGGGTGGACCACGACGGAGACCCGGCCACGCCGCGCGTGTTCCGCGGCCGCAGCCGTGGGATTCCCACCAACACGCCCCTGGCCTTCACCCTGGACACCACCACGGCCAAACTGCGCGGCGCGGTGGCCGAGCGCATTCGGGCCGACCTGGCCCAGTGCGGCGCGGCCGTGGAGATCCGCACCTCGCCCCCAAGCGAACTGTTCGCCAGCGGCCCCACCGGGCCTTTGTTCGGCCGTCGGGCGCAGGCCGCGCTCTTCGCCTGGGCCACGGACCTGGACACCGCGTGCCGCCTGTGGCTGACCGACGCCATCCCCGGGCCGCCCGAGGCCACCATCGGCGACATTGACTGGCTGCGCCGCATCTGGCCCGAGGAGGCCTACGACCGGGATGCGTTCGCCTACGACTGGGGCGGCTGGAACTACCACGCCTACTCCAACCCCGAATTCGACCGGGCCTGCAAGGATGTCCTCTTCAGCCCGCCGAACAGCGAAGCGCATCAGGCCGCGGCCCGCCGCGCGCAGGAGATCCTGCTGACCGACCTGCCCATGATTCCCCTGTACCCGCGGCTCAAGTTGGCCCTCACCCGGCCCGACCTGTGCGGCTTCCGCCTGGATTCGGTCGCGCCCACCGAGTGGTGGGGCATCGAGGACTGGGCCTGGGGCGACGCGTGTCGTGAGCGTTGAGGGTGAGGCCCTTCACCTGGCGCGATCCCGCAGATTGGACTACAATGGAGCACGGCCGTATTGCACGGCCTCGGCCCTCAGGGCCATTCCCCCCATTGGAGGTTGTTCATGCCTGCGAAAATCATCGACGGAAAGGCCGTTGCTGCCCGCATTCGGGCGGACATCAAGAAGAAGGTCGAAGAACGCCTGGCGCGCGGCCTGCCGCGGCCCGGTTTGGCGACGGTGCTGGTCGGCGACGACCCCGCCTCCCACACTTATGTGCGCATGAAGCAGAAGGCTTGCGCGGAGGTGGGCATCGAGTCCTTCGGGCACAAACTGCCCGCGGACGCCAGCCAGGAAGAGGTCGAAGCCCTGGTCGAAAAACTCAACGCCGACCCCAAGGTGCACGGCATTCTGGTGCAGTTGCCCCTGCCCAAGCACCTGGACGAGGAACGGGTGCTGAGCAAGATCAGCATCGAGAAGGATGTGGATGGCTTCCATCCCATCAACATCGGCCGCCTGGCCCAAAAGGGCCGCGAGCCCTTGTTCGTGCCCTGCACCCCCGCGGGGGTGATGGTGCTGCTCGAAGAGGCCGGGGTGAACCTGGAGGGCGCCAACGCGGTGGTCCTGGGCCGCTCCAACATCGTGGGCATGCCCATGGCGCTGCTGCTGGTGCGGGCCAACTCCACGGTGACCATCTGCCACTCGCGCACCAAGGACATCCCCGCGCACACCCGCCAGGCCGATGTGATCATCGCCGCGGTGGGGCGACCGCACATGGTCAAGGCCGATTGGGTCAAGCCCGGCGCGGTGGTCATTGATGTGGGCGTGAACCGGGTGGACGATCCTACGGCCAAGAAGGGCTATCGTCTGGTGGGCGATGTGGACTTCGACGCGGTGAAAGAGGTGGCCGGAGCCATCACGCCCGTGCCCGGCGGCGTGGGCCCCATGACCATCGCCATGCTGCTGCAAAACACGCTGCGGGCCGCGGAATTGCAGGACGCCAAGCGCGCCTGACGCGCCCGTCCGAACGGCGACGAAAGAGCGGCGACCCGCGCGGTCGCCGCTTTGTCTTTTGGGGAAGGGCTTGAGGCCGGGCCCGGCCGCGACCGAACGCGCGGCTCACGGGCTGCGGGCGTAGAAGTAGCGGTACAGTTCGTAGATCTCATAGATGCGGCGGATGTAAAGGTGCGTCTCCTGGTAGCGCACGATTTCCAGGAACAGATCGGGGTCGCCGCCCGACAATCCGTACCACACCTGCGCGTTGCCCGGCCCCGCGTTGTACGCGGCCAGGGCTGCGTACCAGTCGCCGTCGAACAGGGCCCGCTGTTGGGCCAGGTAGGCCGCGCCAAAGCGAATGCTGACCACGGGGCGGTAGAGGTCGTCCGCGGTGTAGCCGGGCGGCCATTCGGCCTGCTCGGCCAGGGCCTGGCCCGTGCTGGGGATGATTTGCATCAGCCCGCGCGCGCCCGCGCCCGAGGCGATGAAACCCTCGAACAGGCTCTCCTGCCGGATGACCGCGTACAACTGCAAGGGGTGAAAGCCGTACCGCTCCGCGGTGGGCACCACCAGGTCCGCGAAGTACGGCCCAAAGCGCACATGGTTGAAGTACACGGGCGCGGTCAGGGTGGTGAAATCGTCCATGCCGGCCAGGTCGAGCACCCGCCGGGCCGCGAAGATGGCGCTGCGATACAGGCCCATCTGGCGCAGCGGCTCGATCAGGCGGAAGGTGTTGAGCGCGTCGTCCTGCAGGTCGCGGCGCAGGGCTTCGATCTCCTGCCGTGCGGACGCGTAGAAGCCCCAGTCCCACAGTTGGCGGCCCCGCTGCCAGCGCGGGTCTTGGGCCACGGGGCCCAGGGCGAGCAAGTCCTCGCCGGGCGGAGCCAGGAAGGTCTGGCGCACCCAGTCCGCGGCCGCGCGGCGCTCGGCTTCCCAGGCGATGGTGGTGTCGTACGCGGCGGGAGGCTCGAAGGGCGCGCGGCCCTGGAGCAGGTCGTGGGCCCGCTGGCTGTAGTAGCCTGTGGGGTCGGTCAGCGCGGCCTGGTTCCACGCCGCGCGGGCGGCCTCCGAGTCGCCCTGGGCCGCGGCCACTTTGCCCAGCCACAGGTACAGTCCGGCCCGGTCTTCGGGCTCGGCCACCACATCCAGGGCCTCGTACAGCACGCCCTGGGCCGCGGGCAGGTCGCCTATGCGGTAGAGGGTGACCGCGGCCAGCCGCGCGGCCCGGCCCGTGCGCGGCGACGCGGGGTACTCCCGCAGCACCCGGATCCACAGCGACGCGGCTTGGTCCAGCGCGCCGGCCCGTTCGGCCACCTGCGCGGCGAAGAAGAGGAAGTCGGCCGCGCGGCGGTGCGTGGGCGCGGTCTCGACGAAGCCCACGAAGGTGGCGATGGCCCCGTCGTAGTCGTTCAAATAGGCCCATTGGGTGTAGCCCATTTGCTCCCAGGCCTCGTCCCACCAGCCGTCGCCGGGATGCTGCGTGATGAGGCGGTCCCACTCCTCGATGGCGGCCTGGGGCTCGCCCGCGGCCCGCAGGGCCAGGGCCTTGTAGTAGTGCGGCGTGCCGTCGTGGTCGGGCTGGGTGTTGATGACCCGATCCAGCACCGCGATGGCCGGGCCGTATTGCCCGGCGAAGAAGTCCACCAGGCCCCGGCTCAGGTCGTCCACGGGCTGTTCGGCCTCCACCAGGGCCACCAGCGCGGGGTAGGCGTAAGGGCTGGTGGGATATTGCACCACCAGTTGCCGGTAGAGGTCGTAGCCCTGGTCCGGGTTCTCCTGGGCGAAGTACACCTGGGCCCAATGATAGAGGGTTCGGGCCCGCTGCCCGTCGTCGGTGGCCAGGTTGAAGGTAGTTTGGAAGGTCTGGTGGGCCTGGTCGTAGCGCCCGTCCTCGTACAGCGCGCGGGCCAGGCCCAGGTAGATGCCGAAGACCCGCTCCGCGAAGGGCTGGGCGTCCAGCGCGGCCTGGTAGGCGCGGGCGCTGTCCGCGTACAGCCCGGCGTTGAACCACGCGTCGCCGGCCCATTCGTGCAGGTAGGGCGTCAGCGGGCCGGACAGGGGCGCGGCGGCCTCGAAGGCCGCGGCCGCGTCCGCGTAGCGTTGCAGTTGGGCGTAGGTCCAGCCCAGGTAGGCGTAGGCTTCGGCCGCGGCCGGGGTGTGGCCGTACTGCTCCACCACCTGGCGCAGGATGTCCAGCGCCTCGGGATAGCGGCCGGTCGCGTAGTAGGCCCGTCCCAGGCCGGTCAGGGCCTGGGCCCGCTCCGCGTCGGTGGCGGCCCGGTCGGCCGCGGCCCGAAACGCGGCCTGAGCCGCGTCCCAATCGCCGTAGAACAGCGCGCGCTGGCCCGTGAGCCACAGGTCCGCCGGAGCCGGGGTGGGTGTGGGCGTCGGG
>JAADEN010000143.1 GCA_013153375.1 Chloroflexota bacterium
GAACCTGCCCCCGCCCTTTTGGCGGGGGCGCTTTTTTGTCGGGTATAATGGTCGGTCAACCTGCGCCCGGGTCGCCCCGAGCCGGGCCGGAGACATTCCATCCCCGAAGCCAAAGGAGTTGCCCATGCCCCAAGACCCTTCCCCCACCCCCGTGGACCTGCTCATTCTCAACGGCATCGTGCTCACCATGGACGAGGACCTGCGGCAATACGAACCCGGCGCGGTGGCCGTGCGCGGGGATCAGATCGTCGCGGTCGGCCCCCGCGAGGTGATCACCGCGCGCTACACGGCCCCCGAGGTCGTGGACGCCACAGGCAAGGTCGTCATGCCCGGTCTCATCAACGCGCACACCCATGTGCCCATGACCTTGCTGCGGGGCCTGGCCGACGACCTGCGCCTGGATGTGTGGCTGCTGGGCTACATGATGCCCGTGGAACGGGAGTTCGTCTCGCCTGAGTTCGTGCGTCTGGGGACTTCGCTGGCCGCGGCCGAACTGATCCGCTCGGGCGTGACCACGTTCGTGGACATGTACTATTTCGAGGAGGAAGTGGCTCGGGCCACGGCCGCGGCGGGGCTGCGCGCGGTGGCCTCCCAGACCGTGCTCAAGTTTCCGTCGCCCGACGCCAAGTCCTACGAAGAGGCCCTGGAGTACGCGGAGGACTTCATCCGCCGCTGGAAGGACCACCCCCTCATCATCCCCTCGGTCGCGCCCCACGCGCCCTACACCACCACACCCGAGATTTTGCACGCCAGCGCGCGCCTGGCCGCCGAGTACGATGTCCCCCTGCACATTCACCTCTCGGAGACCGCGCAGGAAGTGGAGAACATGCGGCGGGAGCACAACATGCCCGTGATCCCGTATGTGAAGAAGCAGGGACTGTTCGAGGCCAAGGTCATCGCCGCGCACTGCGTGCACATTGACGAAGGCGAGATGCACACCCTGAAGCATCACGGCGCGGGCGTGGCGCACAACCCGTCGTCGAACCTGAAGTTGGCCTCGGGCATCGCGCCCGTGGCCCGCATGTTGCAGGTGGGGCTGAATGTGGGCATCGGCACCGACGGGCCGGCCTCGAACAACGACCTGGACATGTTCGAGGAGGTGCGCCTGACCGCATTGCTGGCCAAGGGGGCCACGGGCGACCCCACGGTGGTGCCCGCGACCACGGCCCTTTTGATGGCTACACGCATGGGCGCGCAGGCCATCCACGCCGCGCACATGATCGGCTCCCTGGAGCCCGGCAAGCGCGCGGACATCATCCTGGTGGACATCACGCCCCTGCACAACGCGCCCCGCTTCCGCCGCGACCCCAACGGCGTGTACGCCCAGTTGGTCTACGCGGCCAAATCCACCGATGTGACCGATGTGCTGGTCAACGGACGCTGGCTCATGCGCGACCGCCAACTGCTCACCGTGCAGGAGGACGAACTTTTGGCCCAGGCCGCGGACCTGGCCCGCCGCATCGACGCGTTCCTCATCCAGCGGGAGCAATCGGTGCTCTCCAAACTCATCGCCATCGAGCAGGCCACGGAGGAAGAGAGTTACGAGGTGCAGGTCAAGGTGGCCATCACGCCCGAGCAGGCCGAAGAGGTGGTCCGCCGGCTGCACACCCACCCCGACATCGACATCGTGTACAGCCGCCACTACCGGGAGTACGACACCTACTTCTTCTTCGCCGACGACCACGACGCGCTGCGCTATCGGGAGGACGAGTTCATCGGGCCCGACGGCAAAGTGGAGCGGGTGCGCTACCGCTTGACCCTCATCGGGCCGTCCCACGAGCGGGCCTTCGAGGGCGCGGTGCTGCTCTCCCGCAGCCGTTATCTGGCCCAGGCCACCCACAGCCTGCGCTTCTATCGGGAATACTTCAAGCCCCAGCGGGAATTGGAAATCGTCAAGGACCGCCGACGCTGGAAGATTCGCTATCAGGACACCGAGTTCTTCGTCAACCTGGACCGCATCCAAAAGCCGGACCTGGGCACCTTCCTGGAGATCAAGAGCCGCACCTGGAGCCTGCGGGACGCGGAGCGCAAAGCCCGCCTCATCACCGCGCTGCTGCGCGAACTGGGGCTGGACCCCGCGCAGGCGGTGACGCGCGAGTATCCCGAGATGGCCCAGGCGGGCGACGGAAAGTAGCGAGCAGGCCGCATGCGTCGCGACAGGCCTCGGGTGGGGGTATGGCCCCCCGCTCGAGGCCGTTTTTTGATGTGCATCATGTTATACTTAGGAAGGAAGCCAAGGCTTCTCCGGGAGGTTACCACATGTTGCGCGATCCCGAAGCGTGGGCCCAATGGGAACGCGAGTGGGAGCGGCAGCAGAGCCGCTCGTATGAAGAAAACCTGCGCCTCTTTCTGGCCATGTTGGATCACGCCCGCGCGCTGGGGGTGTGGCCTCCTCAAAACCCGTTGGAAGGCCTGGAAACGGACATCCTTCTGGCTCGCAGGATAAACACCTATGTTCCCCCGCCTGTTGACACAAGTGGCCAAGGCGCTGGATGAAGCCTCTATAGGCCTTATAAGCGTATAGCGCCAGCATCGCGCGCCCCATCCTCGCAGGCCGTCGCAAAAGCGCGGCCGAAGCGCGGCCGCGCACCCACGCGCCCAGAACAACGGCTCCCCGTACAGCCGAGCGCAGCGCCCAACCGCGATTTGCGCGTCTTTTCCCGCACTTTCGCGTTTTGTCCCCTTGCTCAAAGTCTCAAAGTGGGGCACAATTGACGCGTTCTTCATCTCACAACCCAGGAGCAAGGCCATGTCCGCATCCTCAGGCGTAGCGCCCCAATTCGTGGTTCCTCCCGCGGCGCGCGTGCCGGTGAGCGACCACCTGAAACGCATGCAGCCGATTCCGCCCTCGCGCATGTTCCTGGTCAAACAAGGGTTGCGCGCGTTCCGCGAACGGCATCCCGACCGACCCACCTACGACGCGTCCCAAGGCGACGGCGGCGCGAGCCTGCCCGGTGTGCCGCGGGCCATCTTGGAGCGAGCCGCGGCGCTGCAAATCCAGCGCGGCACGGGCTACACCCTGCCCTCGGGCACAACCGAATTTCGGCGGGCGTTGGCCGAGACCTACTGGGCCCTGGCGCCGGACATCGGCTGGGGGCCCGACAACATCGTCGCCACGGTGGGCGGCCGTGATGGGCTGGTGAAAGCCTATCAGGCCGCGCTGGCCTTGGGCCACGGCCGCATGGGGGATGTCGTGGTCACCAGCGCGGTGCCCTGGATCTCGTACAATTGGGGGCCTTACGGCGTCGGCGCCAATGTGGTCCGGGCCGCGGGGCATCCCGACCAGGCCTGGGCCTACACCCGCGCCGGTCTGGACGAGACCTTCACCTTCGTGGCGCGCCACGAGCGCCAAGTGGCCATGCTGATCATCACCAGTCCCGACAACCCGACCGGGCGGGTCATGCCCCTGGAGCAGCAAATCGAACTGGGCCGCTGGGCCCTGGAACACGGCGCCGCGTTCGTGCTTTACGATTGGATCTACCACTATGTGACCGACCACGGCCCCAGCGACATCAACGCGCTGCTGCGAGGCTTCGACGCGGACCAACGGGAGCGGGTCATGGTGCTCGACGGCGCGACCAAGGCTTTGGGCGCGTCCAACATCCGCATCGGCTGGTTGACCGCGGGCGCGGCGGTCACGCGCTTCATCACGGCCCGCGCCTCCCATTCCGTCATCCCCTCGTATTACGCGCAGGCCGTGGTGCAGGCGGCCCTGGAGTATGGCTACACGCAGGCCACCCGGCCCATCGTCGAGCCCACGGCCCAAAGTCGCGCCTGGCTGCGGGACTTCCTGACCCGGCAGCGGATGCGCTTCGTCCTCGACCAGGGCTACTACGCCTTCATCAATGTCCAGCCCTGGCTCGAAGCCCGCGGTTGGGCCGACACCGAGCCCCTGGGGCAATATCTGGCCGAGGAGCACGGCCTGGCCATCGTGCCGGGCGTGTTCTTCTCGCCCGCGGGCGCGCACTGGATTCGCTTCTCCTACGCGCTGCCCCCCGAACGCACCCAGGCCGCGGCCCAACGCCTCGTCGAGGCCCTGGCCGCGCTCCAAGCCAACGCTTGACACCCACCCTCCGAGGAGAAGACCCCCTATGCCCGCCTGGGATCCCATCACGCAACAAGTCCTCGATCTGGCCCAAGATCTGATTCGCATCCCGTCGGTGAGCACCCCGCCCAACCCCCGCTACGAGGAGGTCGCGCGGGCGGGGCGCTACCTGCAAACCTACCTGGACGCCCACGGCCTGGTCACTTACTGGCTCGACCAGGGGCGCACGCCCGCGCTGTTCGCCTTCTTCCCCGGCCAAGAGCAACCCCGCGTGCTCTGGTTGGGGCACTTCGATGTGGTCAATCCCGAGCCCGACGACCGTCAATTCGAGCCCCGCATCGAGGGGAACCACCTTTGGGGCCGGGGCGCGGCGGACATGAAGACCGTGGTCGCGACCCTGGCCGTGTGGATGGCCCGGCGACGGGCGCAAGGCCCGCCCTACCCCACCTTCGGCGCGCTGCTCATCGGCAACGAAGAAGAGGGCGAGACCTTCCCCGTGGGCACGCCCCACGCGCTGGCCTGGCTGCGGGAGCGAGGGCCCGAGCCCGAGTTCTACATCGCGGGCGAACGCACCGAAGAGACGGGCACCCGGCCCTACGGCGCGGTCTGCACCCACAGCCGGGGGGCCAGCCGGCTGTACTTCGAGGCCCGCGGCCGACGCGACCATTCGGGCATCGCCACCGGCCGCGACCTGGTCGCGGAGTTGGTGGACGCCTATCATGCGGCCCAGGACCTGGCCCAACGCCATTTCACCCTGCAGGCCCCGTCAGGGTGGGTCACCCAGGTGCGCTTCCCCTACTTCCTGGTGGGGGAAGAAGGGCTGTACAACATCACGCCCGACCGAGGCGTGCTGGGCATCGAGGTGCGCAGCATCCCCGAGGACGACATGGCCCCCTTCGTGGCCGACCTCGAGGCGTACGCGCAGCGGAGCGGGCTGCGCTTAGTGGCCGAGAGCGTCACCGACGGTGTGGCGGTGGATCCGTCCAACCCGTACTATCAAGCCCTGATCGCGGCCCTGGAAGAGGCCTGGAAGCGGCCGGTCGAAACCTGCCGCAAGCGGCCAGCGTCCAGCATTCGTTACGCGCCGCGCGACCGGGGCGTGGTCTGGGGGCAGAGCGGCTGGGGGCCGCACCGCGCGGACGAGCGCCACTACATCCCCAGCATTCGCCCCTACTACGACGCGCTGGAAGCCTACGCCCGGCGGCTGCTGCCGCGCGAGTGAAGCGTCGAAGTCCCACACCAAAGGGGCCGAACCCTGGGCTCAGGGTTCGGCCCCGCCGCGTATCCAGCCCGCGGCTCCGGCTCAGAGCAGGCGCTCCAGGGGCACATACTCCAGGCCGAAGGCCTCGGCCACCGCGGGATGGGTGATCTTGCCCTTGTACACATTCACGCCCCGCGCCAGGGCCGGGTCGCTCTTGACCGCTTCCACGAAGCCCAGGTCGGCCAACTTGAGGGCGTAGGGCAGGGTCGCGTTGGACAGGCCATAGGTCGAGGTGCGCGGCACCGCGCCCGGCATGTTGGTCACGCCGTAGTGGATGACGCCGTTGACGGTGAAGACGGGATTGCTGTGGGTGGTGGGCCGCATGGTCTCCACGCAGCCGCCCTGGTCAATGGCCACATCCACGATGACCGTGCCGGGCTTCATCAGGTCAATGTGCTCGCGGCGGATGAGTTTGGGCGCCCGCGCGCCGGGGATGAGCACCGCGCCGATGACCAGATCCGCGATGCGCACCGTGTCGGTGATGTTGCGCGGGTTGGAAGCCAGGGTGGTCAGATTGCCGTGGAGCACATCGTCCAGGTAGCGCATCCGATCGGGATTCTTTTCGATGATGATGACATGCGCGCCCATACCCAGCGCGATCTTGGCGGCGTTGAAGCCGACCGTCCCGCCGCCGATGATGAGCACATCCGCGGGACGCACGCCCGGAATGCCGCCCAACAGTTTGCCCCGGCCCCCATGGGCTTTTTCCAAATAATGGGCCCCCACTTGGACCGACATGCGGCCGGCCACCTCGCTCATGGGCGTGAGGAGGGGCAGCCGTCCATCGTCCAACTCGACGGTTTCGTACGCGATGGCCGTAACGCCGCGCTTTATGAGTTCATAGGTCAGTTGCTCTTCCGCGGCCAGGTGCAGATAGGTGAACAGAATCAGCCCTTCGCGCAGGAAGGGATACTCTTGAGGCCGGGGCTCTTTGACCTTCATGATCATCTCGGCCTGCTTCCACACCTCTTCGGCCGTGGGCAGCACTTCGGCACCGCTGCGGCGATATTCGTCGTCGCTGAAACCGCTGCCTTCACCCGCGCTCGCCTGCACCAGCACCCGGTGGCCGTGATGGACCAGCATCTCCACGCCTCCGGGCGGGAGCGCGACGCGATATTCGTTGTCTTTGATTTCCTTGGGTACGCCGACAATCATGGCTCAATCCTCCGTGGGGGATGCCCCTCAGACGGGGCAGATGATGGGGAAAGAAGGGGCTGAAGGACACTATCGTCCGCTACATAAAACACACCTTGTTGACCCACGATGCGGGCCCGCCGACCCAGCAGGCTGCCCTGCACCTGGGAATCCTCCACCTGGGCGGCGGCGTCCAGGATGCTGTCCCACACGCGGCTGCGGCGCACGATCGCGCCCGGCCCCAGCGTCACATACGGCCCCACAACGGCATCCTCCACCACCGCCTCGGGATGGATGTACACGGGCGGGATCACCACCGCGCCCGGACGCAACGCCTCCACCGTGTTGTCCCGGCCGTGATCCAGCAAGTAGCGGTTCAGGGCCAGCACGGTCTCGGGCGTGCCGGCGTCGAGCCAGGTTTCCACCTGCACGGGACGCATGACCAGGCCCTCTTCTTGAATGAGGATGTTGATCGCGTCCGCGAGATAGTACTCGCCCTTGGTGCGGAGGTCCCGTTGCAGTTGTTTCTCGATGGCCGCGGCCAAGGCTTCGCCGCGCGGGAAGTAGTAGATGCCCACCACCGCAAGGCGGTGCTCCGTGGTAGCGGGCTTTTCGATGATGCGGGTCACGCGGCCTTGGGGGTCGGTGAACACCACGCCGAAGCGCCGCGGGTCCTCCACCTCACGCACCCACAAGCGCCCTTCGTCGGGCGGCGGCCACAGGGTGCGGAAATCCGCGTCGGTCACCGTGTCCACGAACAGCACCAGGGTCGGGCCTTGCAAATACTCCCGGGCCTGCCACAACGCGTGAGATTGCCCCAAGAGTTCGCGCTGCTCCACATAATGGGCCGCCCAGTGGGGGTGCTGCTGGGCCATGTAATCCCGAATCTGGTCGCCCAGATAGCCGATGATGAAGACGAAGCGCACTCGGTCGGGATCCAGGCCCTGAAAGGCGCGCAACACATGGCCCAGCACCGCGTCGCCGGCCACATAGACCAGGGGCTTGGGCCGGCTCCAGGTCAGCGGACGCAGGCGCTTGCCCCGTCCGGCCATGGGGATGATCACCGTAAGCCGCTGTTCAGGCATACTCGCTCCTTTTGCAGAACGCCAAAGGGAAATGGCAGATGTATTTTACCATCCAGGCCGGGGCGCGCGGGGTGTCACTCGGCCAAATCCGCGCCCCCGCGCGGCCGCGGGCCCGGCCGGGCGGTATAATGCCCTCGGAAGTGGCCTCCCTGCCCGTCTCGTTTCGTCCGTCAAGGAGCGCTTCGTATGAGTGAAACCATGCTCGCGTTGACCAAAATGCGGCCCGGCCCGGGGGTGGAACTGGTCGAACGGCCCATCCCCACGCCGGGACCGGGTGAGGTGCTGGTCAAGGTCAAAGCCGCGTCCATCTGCGGCACGGATTTGCACATCTACCGCTGGGACCCCTGGGCGGCCAGCCGGGTGCATCCGCCCATCATCATGGGCCACGAGATCACCGGCGAGGTGGTCGCGCGCGGGCCCGGCGCCAAGCGCATCCGCGTGGGCGACTATGTCTCCCTGGAGTCGCATGTCATCTGCAACGCCTGCCGCTATTGCCGCACCGGGCAGGGCCATCTGTGCCCCCACACCCGTGTCCTGGGCGTGGACCGCGACGGCGGTTACGCGGAGTACATCGCGGTGCCCGAGCAAAACGCGTGGCCCAACCCCCCAGACCTGCCCCTGGAGGTGGCCGTCCTGCTGGAAAACTTCGGCAACGCGGTGCACACCGCGTTCGCGTTCGATGTGCGGGCCAAAAAGGTGCTGGTGACCGGCGCGGGGCCTGTGGGGCTGATGACCATCGCGGTGCTCAAGGCCATCGGCGCGCGAGCCGTGTACGCCACCGACATCACCGACTACCGGGTGGACTTTGCCCGACGCATGGGCGCGGATGTGGCCTTGAACGCCCGCACCACCGATGTGGTCACTGCGCTGATGGACATCACCCAGGGCGACGGCGTGGATGTGTGGCTGGAGATGTCGGGCTCGCCCGCGGCCATCGAGCAGGGCTTCGCGGTGCTGCGCCCCGGAGGGCAGGTCGCCATCTTGGGCGTGGTCGGCCGCGCCTTCACCCTCGACTGGGACCACGGCATCGTGTTCAAAGGCGCGGAGGTCAAGGGCATCACCGGCCGCCGCCTGTGGGAAACCTGGTATCAGATGCGCGGGCTGGTGTTCTCGGGCGCGGTGGACCTCACGCCCTTGGTGACCCACAAGTACACCCTGGACCAGTACGAGCAGGCCTTCGCCACCATGGCCTCGGGCGAGTCGGGCAAGGTCATGTTCTTGATCCATCCCTGAGCCCGGGGGCGGACGCGAGCCTCACGGGCAACCCTCGACCCGCTCGGGCAGGGGGTTGTCCGCCGCCCAGTCCGCGCCCAAATACACCGCGATTTCCGCGTCGACGCCCGAATCGGGCAGCGCGGTGGTGTGGATCACTTCGCCCTCGGCCACGCCGAGCATCTGCTGCAACAGGGCCAGGGTCGCGGGCTTGTTGGCCGTGTTCACGATGGCGGTGCGCTCGCGATAGTCCGCCGCGTTGCCCGTATAGACGACCCAAAAACCGTAAGTGCGCAGGTAAGCCGCGGTGCGACAGGCCAGGCCGGGCTCGCCCACCGCGTTGTAGAGCGCGATGCGGGCCATCTCCTGCCGCGCCAGGGGCCACAGGTTGGGCGTCGGCGTGGGGCTGGGCCGCAGCGTGGGCGTGGGCGGCCGCGTGGCCGCCAGGGAGGGCTGCGGGGCCCGCGTCGGCGTGGGCGTGG
>JAADEN010000036.1 GCA_013153375.1 Chloroflexota bacterium
CCCGCCAAATCCAGGGCAAGACCCTGTGCGCGCTGGGCGAATTTTCGACCATGGCCGTGGTCACCGGCATCGAGCGCTTCCGGGAGGACTTTGACGCGGTGGTGAGGTGAGATGTGGTTGTACTATGTGGACGAGAGTGGCGCGGATTGGCTTGTGGAATATGGAGGTGGTCGATATTCCGCCAAAAAAACATCCGTGAGCACATGAAGGCTCACGGATAGTGGACAGGCGCAGGGCATCGCAGCCCTGCCATAACTCCCCGTATAGTTCGGGGCACCTCGTCCGCTCTTATGATACGGGAGCCGCGATTGAAAGTCAAGGGTTTTCCGATGATGATAGAGACCATGAAATTTACCCGCTGATTCGCTTCGGAGAGACCGCATGAGCGCCAACGGCAAACAAGTCACCCTCACCATTGACGGCAAGCAGGTCACCGTGCCCGCGGGGCTCACGGTGGTGGATGCGGCCCGCCTGGCCGGCATTGACATCCCCGTGTTTTGCTACCACCCCAAGATGGAGCCCGTGGGCATGTGCCGCATGTGCCTGGTGCACATCGGCCGACCTGTGCGCGACCGGGCCACCGGCGAAATCCTGCGCAACGAGGACGGCACGCCCCAGATTCGCTGGGGCCGCACCCTCGAGACGGGCTGCACCGCGCGGGTGGACGACGGCCTGGTGGTCAAAACCCAGACCGACGAGGTGGCCGAGGCCCGCAAGGCCGTGCTGGAGTTCTTCCTCACCTCGCACCCCCTGGACTGCCCCATCTGCGACAAGGGCGGCGAGTGCCCGTTGCAGAACCTGACCGTGGCCTACGGCCCCACCGTCAGCCGCTTCCCCTACGAGTTCAAGTTGCACCTGCCCAAGCGGGTGCCTCTGGGCGACCTCATCATCCTCGACCGGGAACGGTGCATCCTGTGCGGGCGCTGCGTGCGCTTCCAGGACGAGGTGGTGGGCGACCCCGTGCTCAGCATGGACGGCCGGGGGCGGGCCAGTTACATCATCACCACCTCCGAGCCGGCCTTCGACTCGTACTGGTCGGGCAACACCACTGACATCTGCCCCGTAGGCGCGCTCACCACGGTGGACTTCCGCTTCGAGGCCCGGCCCTGGGAGATGACCCACGCGGCCTCGCTGTGCAACCTGTGCCCCGTGGGCTGCAACCTGACCTTCGATGTGCGCCGGGAGCCCAAACTCGACGGTCGCCTCGCGGTGCAGCGGGTGCTGCCCCGCCAGAACGAGTGGGTCAACGAACTGTGGCTGTGCGACAAGGGCCGTTTCGCGGCCTACCACTTCGCGCAGCGTTACGACGAGCGTCTCATGCGGCCCTACCTGCGGGGCGACCAGGGCCTGGAGCCCGCGTCCTCGTGGGCCGAGGCCCTGCGGGTGGCCGCGGAGGCCATCCAGGGCGCGGAGGGGCCCCTGGTCACCCTGGTGAGCGGCCGCCTGAGCAACGAGGATCTCTACAACCTGGCCCGCCTGACGGACCACCTGGGCGGCCAGAAGGTGCTCTACACCTTCATGGGCGGCGGCGAAGTGGTGGCCCAGGTCGGCTTGGGCACGGGCAGCAACCTGGCCCATCTGGGACAGGGCGACGCCATCGTGGTCTTCGCCTCCGACCTGGAGGAGGAGGCCCCCATGTGGCGGCTGCGGGCCAAACTGGCCGCGGAGCGGGGCGCGCAACTCATCGTGGTCAACCCCCGGGAGACCAAACTGGACCGCTGGGCCACCCACACGGTGCGCTACGCTTACGGTGAGGAAGTGGCGGCCGCGCGGGCCGTGGCCCAGGACCTGGCCGAAACTTTGCGTCAGGCCGAGCATGTGGTGATCTTCTACGGACAAGAGGGCATGGACCTGCCCACTTCCGAGGCCGTGGCCCGCATCCTGGGCAATCTGCTCCTCGAGACCGGCCACGCGGGGCGGCCCGACAGCGGCCTGATCCCCGTCTGGCCGCGCAACAACGACCAGGGCGCGTGGGAGTTGGGCTTCCGCCCGGTGGAGGACCTGGCCGCGGTGCTGCGGGAGGCCGGTGTGGTGTACATCGTGGCCGCGGACCCCGCGGGCGACGATCCCTACCTGGCCGCGGCATTGGACGAGGCCAACTTCGTCATCGTTCAGGACCTGTTCCTGACCGAGACCGCGCAGCGGGCGGACCTGGTGCTGCCGGCCCTGGCCTACATCGAGCGGGGCGGCACCTACACCAGCGGCGAGCGGCGGGTGCAGCGCTTCTATCCCGCGGTGCCCGCGCCCGAGGGCTTGCAGCCCGACTTCGCCATCGCGGCCGCGCTGGCCCGCTTCTTCGACCTGGATCTGGAGCCCCGCTCGGTCGCGACCCTCGTGCAGCAGATGGCCGAGACCGTGCCCACGTTCCGCGGCTGGGATCCGGCCACGCTGAAGCAGGTCAAGACTCAGTACCCGCCCGTGTCGCGCGACTACCTGCACTACACGGGCGCGGCGCATCCCAACCACCAGGGCGTGGGCGAGATTTTGCCCAACGCCGCGCAGCGGGGCGAGGCCGTGGAGCCCTTCCCCGTGCCCGCGGTGGAGGAAGAGGCCCGCGAGGGCCTGTGGGCCGTGCCCGTGACCCGCTTGTACGACCGGGGCGCGCTGGTGGGCCGCTCGGCCACGCTGGAGCCGCGCCTGTGGCCCGCGGGGCAGGTGCTCATGCACCCGCAGACCGCGGCCGATCTGGGGCTGGACCCCGAGCATCCGGCCGCGCTGGAGGTGCGCGAGGTCACCGCGTGGGTCACCGTGGCCCTGGACGAGACCGTGCCCCCCGGCGTGGTGCTGGTGCCGCGCTCGGTAGGCGTTCCCCTGAACGCGCCCGCACCGGCCACGCTGCGGGCCGTCGAACCCGCCTGAACTGCTCGAACGAAGGTGCGCTATGGACACTGCCCTGCTTCTCGAATGGACCATCAAGGCGCTGCTGCTCATCGTCGTCCTGTTGACGGGCTTCGCGTACCTCACGCTCATGGAGCGTAAGGTGCTGGCCCGCATTCAGGTGCGCATCGGCCCCAACCGGGCCGGGCCGTACGGCCTGCTGCAGCCCGTGGCCGACGGCATCAAGTTGCTCTTCAAAGAGAGCATCATCCCGGCCAAGGCCGACAAGGTCATCTTCGTGCTCGCGCCCCTCATCACGGTGATCCCCGCGCTGATCATCAACGCGGTGCTGCCCTGGGGCCGCACGGTGACCATCTTCGGCCGGGAGGTGTCGCTGTATGTGGCCGACATCAATGTGGGCCTGCTGTATGTAATGGCCGTGGCGTCCATCGCGGTGTACGGCGTGACCCTGGCCGGATGGTCGTCCAACAACAAGTACGCGCTGTTGGGCGGGCTGCGGGCCGCGGCGCAGATGATCAGTTACGAACTGGCCCTGGGCCTGTCGCTGCTGGGGCCGGTGCTGTTGGCCGGCAGTTTGTCCCTGGTGGACATCGTCGAGGCCCAGCGCCGTATGTGGTTCATCGTGTATCAGCCTCTGGCGGCCATCGTGTTCTTCATCACCAGCGTGGCCGAGTTGAACCGCGCGCCCTTCGACCTGCCCGAGGCCGAGCAGGAGTTGACCGCGGGCTATCACACCGAATACTCGGGCATGAAGTTCGCGCTGTTCTACATGGCCGAGTATGTCAAGATGATCACCGTGAGCGCGCTGTTCGCGGTGCTGTTCCTGGGCGGTTATCTGGGGCCCTTCGAGAGCCAATACCCCTGGCTCGGCCCCATCTACCTGTTCCTCAAGATTTTGTTGGGGCTGTATGTGCTGATTTGGCTGCGGGCCACGCTGCCTCGCTTTCGTTACGACCAGTTGATGCGCCTGGGCTGGAAGGTGCTCTTCCCGCTGGCGCTGTTCAATGTGGTCGTCACCGCGGTGCTGGTGGTGCTGCTGGGTTAGACGGGGGAAGGGCCTTGGGCCCGGCTGCCTCGTCGTTGCCGAGTTTCGATTTGTTTGGAGGCCATGCATGAGCAAGGTGCTGCACGACATCAAGGCCATCGGAAAGGGACTGGCGACCACCTTCCGCTCCATGCTGGAGCCGCCGGTCACGGTGCAATATCCCGAAGAAAAGCGGCCGGTGTCGAAGCGCTACCGCGGGCGGCATGTGCTGCGCCGCTACGAGAACGGCCTGGAGCGTTGCATCGGGTGCAGTTTGTGCGCGGCCGCGTGCCCCGCGGATGCCATCTTCGTCGAGGCCGCGGAGAACACCGACGACGAACGCTATTCGCCGGGTGAACGCTACGCCGCGGTGTACCAGATCAACTATCTGCGCTGCATCTTCTGCGGCTATTGCGAAGAGGCGTGCCCGACCCAGGCCATTGTGCTGACGGACCAGTACGAACTCTCCTTCGACGACCGTCGGGACGCCATTTACACCAAGGAGCGGCTGCTGGAGCCGGTGCCCCCCGAGGGCCAGCCCACGCCGCAGAAGACGCCGCCGGGGGTGTTCGTCAAGGCCATCCCCGAGATGCCCGACTTCCCCGAGTGGAAGCCGTAAACCGGCCCAGGTCGGGCGTATATGCACACGAAGCGAGGGCGCTTATGGGACTCATGACCGTGTTCATCCTCACCGGTGCGGTGGCCATTGCGGCCGCGTTGGGGCTGCTCTTCGCCCGCAACGCGGTGTATGCCGTGCTGTTTTTGGTGCTCAACATGTTCGCGCTCGCGGTGCTCTACCTGTTGTTGGGCGCGCCGTTCATCGCCATGGTGCAAATCGTCGTCTATGCGGGCGCGATCATGGTGCTCTTCCTGTTCGTCGTCATGCTGCTGGGCGCGGAGGAGTTGAAGGAGGACGGCGGGCCCATCGGCTGGCAGCGTCCTTTGGCCCTGGTGCTGGGGGTGGTGCTGCTGGCCGAACTGGCCTACTTCGTCTTCGCGGCTTCCGCGACCAAGGCCCGCCTGCTGCCGTCCCCTGATGGCTTTGGCGACCCCCACGCGGTGGGCCTGACCCTGTTCCAGAAGTACCTGTTGCCCTTCGAGGTGACTTCGGTGTTGCTGTTGGTCGCCATGGTCGGCGCCATCGTGCTGGTGCGCAACGGCAAACGCACGGCCGACGAACCCACGGGTTCGGACGCGGACTGAAGCCCAAGGCCCGAGGAGGCGCGTATGGTCCCCACATCGTTCTACATCTTCCTGGCCGCGCTGCTGTTCACCATTGGCGCGGTGGCCGTGCTCTTTCGGCGCAACACCCTGGTCATTTACATGGCCGTGGAGTTGATGCTCAACGCCGCGAACCTGGCCTTCGTGGCCTTCGCGCGGCAGTTCGAGGCCCTGGACGGTCAGTTGTTCGTCTTCTTCGTCATGACCGTGGCCGCGGCCGAGGTGGCCGTGGGCCTGGCTCTGATCGTCACCATCTTCCGCACCAAACATTCGGTGGACATTGACACCATGCGGGAACTGAAAGGATAGCGGGTTCGCGCTGCTCACCGCTCGCCAGGAGAACCACTCATGCTTTTCGAAACCGTTGCTCACGGAGGCCCAACCTTCTTCCAACTGGCGCCGCTGGTGGTGTTCATCCCGCTGCTGGGCGCGACCATCAACTTCTTGTTCGGTCGCCGCCTGGGGGAGCGGGGGGTGGCGACCGTCGCGGTGACGGCCGCGGGCACCGCGTTCCTCATCTCGGTGCTCCAGTGGCTCTCGCTGCGGGCCCACCCCGAGGGCGCCACCCAGGTGGTCGTGGAGTGGATCACCATCGGCGACTTCCAAGTGCGCTGGGCCCAACTCATCGATACCCTGTCCGTGACCATGATGCTGGTGGTCAGCGGCGTGGGCACCTTGATCCACATTTACGCCACCGCGTACATGCACTACGATGTGCGCTACAAGAACGACCCGCGCCGCTACGCCCGCTTCTTCGGCTTCTTCAACCTCTTCATCGCCATGATGATGATTCTGGTCACGGGCGACAGTTACCTGACCCTGTTCGTGGGTTGGGAAGGCGTGGGCCTGTGCTCCTTCTTGCTGATCGGCTTTTGGTACGAGTATGACATTTTGGGCCGGCCCAGCACCGCGAACGCCCGCGCGGCCAAGAAGGCCTTTGTGGTCAACCGGGTGGGCGACTTCGGCTTTCTGCTGGCCATCTTCACCCTGTTCTGGTACTTCGGCACCGTGGAGTTCCACGGCGTGTTCGCCAAGGTGCACGAAGTGGCCGCGGCGCATCCCCAGGTGCTGCTGGCCGTGACCCTGTTCTTGCTGCTGGGCGTGACGGGCAAGTCCGCGCAGATCCCCCTGTTCGTGTGGCTGCCCGACGCGATGGCCGGCCCGACGCCCGTGTCCGCGCTGATTCACGCGGCCACCATGGTGACCGCGGGCGTGTACCTCATCACCCGCTCTGCGGAACTCTACATGGCCGTGCCCCAGGCGCAGGCCATCGTGGCCCTGGTGGGCGGCCTGACCGCGCTGGTGGCCGCGACCATGGCCGTGGCCCAATACGACATCAAGAAGGTGCTGGCCTACTCCACCATCTCCCAACTGGGCTTCATGGTCGCCGCGGTGGGCATGGGCGCGTTCGTGGCCGGGATGTTCCACCTGGTCACCCACGCGTTCTTCAAGGCCCTGCTGTTTCTGGGCTCGGGCTCGGTCATCATCGCGTTGGAACGCGCGCATCATCCCCTGCCCGACGATCCCGAGGCGCAAGCCCTGGCCCGCGAACACGGCCACGGGGGGCACGACGCGCACGGCCACGACGACCACGAGCACGGCCACGAGCCCTTCGATCCCCAGGACATGCGCAACATGGGCGGCCTGCTGCGTCGCATCCCCGTGACCTCGTGGACCTACATCATCGGCGGCTTGGCCCTGGCCGGCATCCCGCCTCTGGCCGGGTTCTGGTCCAAGGACGAGATTCTGCTCGAGGCCAAGCACTTGCAGCCCGTGGTGTACGGTCTGTTGACCGCGGCCGCGTTCCTGACCGCGTTCTATGTCACCCGGCAGTTGGTGATGGTCTTTCTGGGGCGGCCGCGCAGCGAGGCCGCGGCCCACGCCATCGAGAGCCCCAAGGCCATGACCGGCGTGCTGGTCACCCTGGCCGGGCTGTCGCTGGTGGGCGGCTTCTTGAACGCGCCGGGCGTGCACGCGTTCGCCCACTGGCTGGAGCACACCCTGCCCGAGGTGGAGACGCTGCCCTTCGACCTGGTCGTCGCCAGCGTGTCCACGGGCCTGGCGCTGCTCTCCATGCTCACCGCGTGGAGCCTGTACAAAGGCGTGCGGGCCTGGGTCGAGTGGCAGCAGGATCCGCTGGAGCGCATCCTGGGCCCCGGCCTGTTCGGGTTCCTGCATCACGCCTGGCACTGGGACGATTTCTATCAGGCCGTGTTCGTACGCGGCTACGACGCGCTGGCCGCGTTCCTGGCCCACACCGTGGACTGGGCGTTCTGGCACGACTGGTTCCATGAGACCATCATCGCCGGCACTTACCGCCGCCTGAGCCGTTTCCTGGCCTGGTCCGTGGATCTGGGCGTGATCGACCGCCTCGCCAACGAGTTGGCCGGCGCGGTCAAAGGGCTGGCGTTGGTGGCCCGCAAATTGCAAAGCGGCTATGTGCGCAACTACGCCTTGTCGGTGTTCGTCGGCGTGGTGCTGATGTTGGGCTATTTGCTGTGGGTCGTGCGTTGAGATCCCACTTGTGGAAGGGGCCTTGGGGCCCCACCCGAAACCGATTCGCAATCGTTCATCTGCAACCGAGGAAGGCCCCATGAACATCACGGAGTTCCTTTTCCACCCCCTGAATCTGGTCACCTTCTTCCCGTTGGTGGGTGTGCTGCTGTTGCTGCTCACCCCGCGGGAGAACAAGGACCGCCTGCGCTGGATCGCCCTGCTGACCAGCGGCATCACCTTCATCATCTCGCTGATGGTGTTGGCCCGCTTTGACCCGTCCAATCCCGAGATCCAGTTGGCCTATCAACGGCCCTGGTTCCAGGTGGCCGGGTTGCAGATCAACTACATCCTGGGCGTGGACGGCTTGAGCATCTTGCTGCTCTTGCTGACCACCTTCCTCACGCCCATCGCCATCCTGTCCACCTGGTCCGCCATCCAGGAGCGGGTCAAGGAGTTCATGATCTTCTTCCTGCTGCTGGAAATCGGCATGGTGGGCGTGTTCCTGGCCCTGGATCTGTTCCTCTTCTACATCTTCTGGGAATTCACCCTGGTGCCCATGTACTTCCTCATCGGCATCTGGGGCGGGCCCAACCGCATGTACGCGGCCATCAAGTTCTTCCTCTACACCATGGCCGGGTCGCTGCTGATGCTGCTGGCCATCGTGTACATGGGTCTGCACTACGGCACCTTCTCCGTGCCCGAGATGTTGCAGCAGGGCGCGATCGGCGGTTCGGTGCAGAACTGGCTGTTCCTGGCCTTTGCCGCGGCCTTTGCCATCAAGGTGCCCATGTGGCCGCTGCACTCGTGGTTGCCCGACGCGCATGTGCAGGCGCCCACCGCGGGTTCGGTCATCCTGGCCGGTGTGCTGCTGAAGATGGGCACCTACGGCTTCCTGCGCTTCAACCTGTCGTTGTTCCCCGAGGCCGCGGTGCACTACGCGCCGCTGATGGGCGTGCTGGCCGTCATCGGCATCCTCTACGGCGCGATGGTGTCCTATCCGCAGCAGGATGTGAAGAAGTTGGTGGCTTATTCCTCGGTGAGCCACCTGGGCTTCGTCATGCTGGGCCTGTTCGCGCTCACCGCGCAGGGCGTCGAGGGCGCGATTTTGCAGATGATCAACCACGGTATCAGCACGGGAGCGTTGTTCCTGGTGGTGGGCATGATTTACGAGCGCCGCCACACCCGCGACCTGGACCAGTTCGGCGGCCTGTGGAAGGTCATGCCCATTTACGGCGCGCTGACCCTGATCACCACTTTGTCCTCCATGGGCCTGCCGGGCCTCAACGGCTTCGTGGGCGAATTCAACATCCTGCTGGGCGCGTTCGGCTCCAAGGCCCTGGGTTCGCCGCTCTACGCCGCGTTCGCGGCCGCGGGCGTCATCTTCGCCGCGGTGTACATGCTGTACATGTTCCAGAAGATCTTCCTGGGCCCCATCAAGCACGAGGTCAACAAGACCCTCAAGGACCTGAGCCTGCGGGAGATCATCACCCTGCTGCCCCTCATCGTGCTCATGTTCTGGATCGGCCTGTACCCCAAGCCCTTCTTCGCGCTGATGGACCCCGCGGTGCAGCACTTGCTCGCGGCGTTGCGGTAA
>JAADEN010000129.1 GCA_013153375.1 Chloroflexota bacterium
TCTCCACCGAGCACATCCTGCTGGCCCTGGCCGACAACCCGCAGGTGGGCCGCTTGCTCGACCAGTACGGCATCACCAAAGAGGCCATCCTCAAGGCCCTGTCGGAAATCCGCGGCTCCAAGCGGGTGACCAGCGAGAACCCCGAGGAGACCTACCAGGCCCTGGAAAAGTACGGCCGCGACCTGACCGCGCTGGCCCGCCAGGGCAAACTGGATCCGGTCATCGGCCGGGATCAGGAGATCCGCCGCGTGATCCAGATTTTGTCGCGGCGCACCAAGAACAACCCCGTGCTCATCGGCGACCCCGGCGTGGGCAAGACGGCCATCGTCGAGGGCCTGGCCCAGCGCATCGTCAAGGGCGATGTGCCCGAGGGTCTGAAGAACAAGCGCATCGTGCAACTGGACATGGGCGCGCTCCTGGCGGGCGCCAAGTACCGGGGCGAGTTCGAAGAGCGCCTCAAGGCCGTGCTGCAGGAGATCAAGGACTCCGAAGGCCAGATCATCCCCTTCATCGACGAGGTGCACACCGTGGTGGGCGCGGGCAAGGCCGAAGGCGCGATGGACGCCGGCAACCTGCTCAAGCCCATGCTGGCCCGCGGCGAACTGCGCATGATCGGCGCGACCACGGTGGACGAGTACCGCAAGTACATCGAGAAGGACGCCGCGCTGGAACGCCGCTTCCAGCCCGTGTATGTGGGTGAGCCCAGCGTGGAGGACACCATCAGCATCCTGCGCGGGCTCAAGGACCGCTACGAAGTGCACCACGGCGTGCGCATCACCGACCCCGCGGTCATCGCGTCCGCGGTGCTGTCGAACCGCTACATCACCGACCGCAAACTGCCCGACAAGGCCATCGACCTCATCGACGAGGCCGCGGCCCGGCTGCGCACCGAGATCGACTCCAAGCCCAAGGCGCTGGACGAGGTCGAGCGCCAGATCATGCAGTTGGAGATCGAGCGCGAGGCCCTGAAGAAGGAAAAGGACCGCGCCTCGAAGGAGCGCCTCAAGAAGTTGGAGAAGGAACTCGCGGACCTGCGCGAGAAGGCCGACCAACTGCGCGCCCGCTGGCAGGAAGAGAAGAAGGCCATCGAAGACCTGCACCGCATCAAGGAAGAGATCGAGCAAACCCGCATCGAGATCGAAAAGGCCGAGCGGGAGTACGATCTGGAGAAGGCCTCGTACCTGCGCTACGGCAAACTGCAGGACCTGGAAAAGCAACTCAAGGAGAAAGAGGAGCGCCTCAAGGAACTGCAGAAGGACGGCGCGCTGTTGCGGGAAGAGGTCACCGACGAGGAGATCGCGGAGGTGGTCTCCGAGTGGACGGGCATTCCCGTGAGCAAACTGCTGGAAGGCGAGCGGGAGAAACTCATCCGCCTGGAGGACTACCTGCACAAGCGCATCGTGGGCCAGGATGAGGCCGTGCGCGCGGTGGCCAACGCGATCCGTCGGGCGCGGGCCGGCCTGCAAGATCCCAACCGGCCCATCGGCTCGTTCATCTTCCTGGGGCCGACGGGCGTGGGCAAGACCGAGTTGGCCAAGGCCCTGGCCGAGTTCCTGTTCGGCGACGAGAAGGCCCTCATCCGCATCGACATGGGCGAGTATCAAGAGAAGCACTCGGTGGCCCGGCTCATCGGTGCGCCGCCCGGCTATGTGGGCTACGAAGAGGGCGGCCAGTTGACCGAAGCCGTGCGGCGGCGGCCCTACAGCGTCATCCTGTTCGACGAGATCGAAAAGGCGCATCCCGAAGTCTTCAATGTGCTGCTGCAACTGCTGGACGACGGGCGCCTGACCGACGGCCAAGGCCGCACCGTGGACTTCCGCAACACCATCGTCATCATGACCAGCAACCTGGGCAGCGAGTTGTGGATGCGCGACAAGTACCCGACGCGCGAGGAAATTCAGGAGGTGCTGCAGAAGTTCTTCCGGCCGGAGTTCCTGAACCGCATCGACGAGATCGTCATCTTCCGGCCGCTGAGCAAGGAAGACATGCGCAAGATCGTGGACATCCAGATCGAGCGGGTCAACGAGCGCCTGGCCGAGAAGCGCATCCGGCTCGAGGTCACCGACCGGGCCAAGGAGTACCTGGCCGAAGTGGGCTACGACCCCGAGTTCGGCGCCCGGCCGCTCAAGCGGGCCATCCAGCGCGAACTGCTGGATCCGCTCTCGCTGAAGGTGCTGGCCGGCGAGATCAAAGAGGGCGACACCGTGCTGGTGGACCTGGACGAGGACGGCAAAGGGCTCACCTTCAAGGTCATCGCCCGCGCCGAGCCCGAAGGCGAAGAGACGCCCGAGGGCGAGGTGGTGGAAGGCCAGGCGGCCTCCTCGTGACCCGCGGCCAAGAGCGCGAAAACGGGCGGGATGGTGGCATCCCGCCCGTGGTCTTTTAAAGCGCCCGTGGGGTCGAGCCGGGTCGCGCGCTGCCCCCACCACCCTCAGGGCCCGGCAGTGCGCCCTCGCCTGAGGGTGGGTTCCCTGCCGCGTCCCCGGGCCGGGGGCGCGGCCATCAGGCGACGCATCCATCGGGCGGCGCGGGCCAGACGGGCCCGCGCCCCGTCATTCGCCCTTCAAGAAGGATTCCAGCGCCTCGCGGCTGATGCGATAGACCGACCCGATCTTGCGGGCCTTGAGTTCGCCGGCCTGAATTGCGGCCATGACATCCTCGGGGCTGACCCGCAGCACCTGCGCGGCCTCCTCGGGCGTGAGCACAGGCGGAATCTGGGCCGCGGAAGACGCCCCTTCGGCCCCAGCCGCGGCCTGCGAAGCCGACGACGCGCCCATCTGGCCCAGGGTCTGGGCCATCACCTGGCCCAAGCCCATGCCCGCGCCCAAGCCCGCGGTGAGCCCCGCGCCGCCCGAAGGGTTCTGCGCGGCCTCGCGCATGGCGTCCGCGGCCTGCAATTGCGCGTAAGTCTGCGGATCCAGCAACCCGCGGCTGCGCAACTCCTCGGCCGTGGTCTCCGACGGGGTCAGGCTGGCGATGACGAAGGACTTGAGGGCCAGCCCAATGGCCGCGAACTCCTCTTCGGCCTTGGCCCGCACCGCGGCGCTCAGTTCGTCCACCAGGCCCAACAGGTCCTGGATGGTGCGATATTGTCCGGCCAACTCGCCCAAAGTGTCGGTCAGGGCGCGCAGCAGACGGCTGCGCAGGTCGTTCTCGATGTCCGCGGTGCGATAAATGCCGCGCACGCCCACGATTTGGGTCACGAACTGCTGCGGATCCTGCACCTGATAGGTGTACACCCCAAAGCCTTTGAGCAGCAACCAGCCCAGGCCCACGCCCGGCGTTTGCACCGGAATGGGCTGCGGCGTGCCCCACTTGCGATCCCGGAACTCGCGCAGCGAGACGAAGTACACTTCCGCGGTGAAGGGGCTCTTGCCGTCGAACAAACGGCCCAACTGCTCGACGAGGAAGGGGATGTTGGCCGTGGTGATGGTGTGCCGTCCCGGGCCGAACACATCCAGCGCTTTGCCATCGCGGAAGAACACCGCGGCCTGGGATTCGCGCACGATGAGTTGCGAACCGATGCGGAAGTAGCCGGGGCCCACTTCGGGGATCCGGTGGACCAACTCGTCGGGCCGGGGATCGGGCCATTCGATGATGTCGAAAACTCGCGCCATGAGAAACCTCCTCAAGAGGACAAAACGAGCCTCAGGCCCGAGGCTCGTCTTCGCGCAACAGCACTTCTTCGCGGCGATGGAAAGTGGACAGCGTCTCGCGGGCCAGCCGCATCAGGTCGGCCAGCGCGGGGCCGAAGTCCTCCTGGCCCACCGCGGCCTGCAAGCGGTCGATGGCCGCGGCCAGGCGGTCCACGGCCGCGAAGAGTTGTTGGTCAAAGGCGTACAGGCGGGCCAGTTGCGGCTCGTCGATCTTCAGCGCGTCGAACACGCCCGCGTAGCCGTACGAAGCCGTGCGGATCTGGTCCGCCAGGGTCTGCAAACGCACCACCGCGGCCTCCACATCGTCCAGCCAGCGCAGGCCGCCGCTACGCAAGAGCGCGCGTTGCACCTCGGACAGCCGTTGCACCTGCTCCATGATGCGCTGGGCCAGGGTGACCCGCAGCAGTTTGTCGGCCTCGCGCCGGGTCTCGCGCGCTTTGTAGCCGGCAAAGCCGGGCACGCGCTCGGCCAAACGCTCCACCGCGTTTTGCAAATTTTGGATGGTCTCCAGAGGATCTTGGGTCGTCATACAACCTCCCGAGATGGCAGACATCGCTTAGGGTATTGTTAATTGTACCAGAAAACGCGGCGCGCCTTCGTCACCCCAGCCCCGCGCCATCGTCCAGCATCTGGGCCGGCACGGGCGGCGTCTCGCGCATCACCATCCGTCCATCCGGGCCCGGCTCGTAACCAAAGGGGCCCTGGGGCACATACGGATCGATGACCAGCGCGCCCGAGTCCATGGCCTCCCAAATGGCCTGGAAGGGCGCTTTGCCCGGCACCCACTTCTCCGCGATGACCACCCCGTGCCCCGGCAGCACGGTGAACACGATGCGCCGCGGGTCGGCGGGATTCCGCAGGCTCTCGGCCCGCCCAAACGCGGCCCGGATGCCCTCGGCCTGGGCGCGCGTCGCGCACGAGACGGGGAAGTAGTAGTAGGCCGGATCCAGGGGCGCGAACTCCACCACCCGCGGGTCGTACGCGGCCACGCCCCGATGGCTGTGCAACTTGGAGCGCGCCACGGGCACCCGCCGTCCCTGCCAGGAAATGCGCGGCAGGGGCGTGTCCATGTCGTACATCTCCACCGCCTCGGACGAGGGCGGGTCGTTGCGCTTGCCCTCCACATGGCGCACCTGCGCGCCCAGGTAGTCGGGCCGCACGCCCGTGATGACGGCCAACTCGTCCTCGGTCAGATTGCCCTTGTCCACGGGCCGGGCGCTGCCCGTGATGGTGGCCACCAGCGCGTCCAGGTCCGGGTCCCAGGTGGCGAAGCAGCCCTCGCTGTACTGGCTCGAGATGCTGGCCTCGACCACGGGCACATGCACCAGGTCCCCCACCCGCACCATGCGGGTGAAGAAATTGCGCCTGCCGAACTCCCGGCCGGCCCGAATCATGGCCGCGGGCGTGGACAGACCATCCCACACGGCCCGCGGGATGGGGTCCCCCACCACCTGATGCTGGGTGATCTCGTAGGTGCTGGCCACGGTGGTCAAACGCAGGGCCAGGTTGAGGAAGAACAGGTCGGGCCGCGGCCGGGCCGGGATGCGGGGGTACGCGCCCACCAGATTGAACAAGTACGCGGCCTCAGGATCTTCCCCCTGACCCACGGCCAGCAGCATCCGAATGGCCTTGGCCTGGCTCTGCACCGCGCGCTGCAACGCCAGGATCGCGCCCCCGCGGCGGCCCTGCTCGACCAGCGTGTCCACCGCGGTGGGGGCCAGGCCGGGGAACGCGAAGTCCTCGGGCCGCACGGGGTCGCGGGCCAGCGCGGCCTCCAGCCGCGCCAGGTCGGCCTGCAGGCGCTCGGGCGTCACCGGCGCCATCACCCAAATGTAAGGCTGGCGGGCCATACCGAAGCGACGCCGCACCGTGAACAACGGCGCCTGCCGCCAGTTCACCGGCTCGCCGTAGGGCGCGGCCGCGATGACCACCTGCGTGTCGGCCTGGGGCGGCTCGCTCACCTCGTGGCCCAAAGCCGCGAACGCCTGGGCCAGACCGTCCATCATGCGCCGCACCAGAGGGTGCTCATAAGTGGGCCAAAAGCCAACTTTGAGCCGTTGCAACCAGGGGTGCGTGGCCGTGGGCCACAAGTCCAAACGCAACGGGGTGTGCACAGCAGCCTCCTGTGAGGTTGGGGATGGCTCCGCGCGGGCCGGCGAGCGGGTCACGACGCGCGCGGTCGTCCGGCCAGGTTGAGTTTGCGCACCAAGAAGTCGGCCAGGCGCGGGGCGAAACAGTCCAGATACAGCAAGTAGCCCATCCAGGGCACGATGACCTCGGCCTTGTTGCGGCGGATGCCGCGCACGATGGCGCGAGCCACCTTCTCGGGCGGCAGTTTGGCCGAGATGCGGGGCACTTCCAGATCCGCGATCATGGGCGTGTCCACCCGGCCGGGGTACACCACCGTGACCTGGATGCCCAAAGGCGCGAGTTCCTGGCGCATGACCCCGCCGATGCCGCTGAGCGCGTACTTGGCCGCCACATAGGGACCGTCGGGGGGCAGACCTTTCTTCGCATCCAGGGACGAGACCAGCACGAAGTGGCCCTGGCCCTGGGCCAGCATGATGGGCTGCGCGGCCAAAATCAGGTGCAGCGCGCCGTAGAAATTGACCGCGCACGAGCGTTGGAAGTCCTCCACCCGCCACTCGGTCACGGGACGGCGCACATACTGGCCCGCGTTGGCGATGGCGATGTCCACGCGGCCGAAGTGCGCGTGGGCGTCCCGCACCCAGGCCTGCACCTGGTCCGCGTCGGTCACATCCACCGAGGCCCAATGCACGGCCGCGCCGTAGTCCCGGCGCAGTTCGTCGGCCAGGGCTTCCAGCGCGTCCGCGCGCCGCGCGGCCAGCGAGAGCCGCGCGCCTTCCTGGGCCAGAGCGCGGGCCGTGGCCGCGCCGATGCCGCTGGATGCGCCGGTGAGCAAAACCACCGCGTCCCGAATACGGCTCATGGGACCTCCTCCTGGATCTGGGCCACCACCGCGGGCAGCACCTCGGCGATCAACGCGGGGCCGTAATGGGCCAGGCTGTCGTGCGGCAGCACGACGATGGGCGTGTCGGGCAGGCCCAGCCGCTGGCGCAGCGCGTCCCGCCGACGCGCGGGGTCGGACCCACGGCCGGCCTTGGGCTCGTAGAGGATGAGATCCGGGCCCAGGGCGCGGGTCTCCGCGTCGTCGGGCTCGAAGTAACTGGCCGAGCGGTCGCCGTAGATGTTGCGCAGGCCCAGCCAGTGCAGCGCGTCGGTGACGAAGGAGGCCGCGCCCGCGGTGATGGGCCCGCCCAGGTCCACTTCCCAATACACCCGCGGCCCGGTCAGGGCCCCGCGCAACGATTGCAATTGCGCGCTCAGGCGCGCGTTCTCGGCCTCAGCCTGGGCCGTGCGGCCCACCGCGGCGCCCAGACGGCGCAGGTGGCCCAAAATCTCCCACAGCGACAGGGGCACGGGCAGGGCGATGACCGGATAGCCCTTCTCGAGCAAGCGGTAGGCCGTCTCCCGCTGCGCGCCCAGGGTGGTGAGCACCAGGTCGGGCTGCAGCGCGTCCAGCCGCTCCCAGGCCACCTTGAGGTACGAACCCACCCGGGGGCGGCCCTCCAGCGCGCCCGCGGGACGCCGACAAAAGGAACTGATGCCCACCAGCGCCTCGCCCAGGCCCAGGCGAAAGACCATGTCGGTCATGTCAGGGGCCAGGGACACGATGCGCCGCGGCGGCTCGGGCACCGTCATCTCCCGGTTCAGGAACTCGTTGAAGAAACGCATGTTGTGGTATCCTACTCCCAGGACGACACCGCGACCGGCTCCCCGGTCGCGCAGCGCAGGTAGAGATATGCACATTTTAGTCACCAACGACGACGGCGTCAATGCCCGCGGCCTGGCCGCGCTCTACCACGCCATGCGCAGCCTGCCCGGCGTCGAGGTCAGTGTCCTCGCGCCGGACCGCAACTGGTCCGCGTCGGGCCATGTCAAGACCCTGCACCGGCCCCTGCGGGTCAAGCGGGCCTACCTGGCCGACGGCACGCCCGTGCTGGCCAGCGACGGCGCGCCCTCGGATTGCGTGGCCCTGGCCGTGCTGGGCGTGCTGGGCAAACCCATCGACATGGTGGTCTCGGGCATCAACCCCTTCGCCAACCTGGGCCACGATGTGACCTACTCGGGCACGGTCACCGCGGCCATGGAAGCGGCCATCGCCCACATCCCGGGCATCGCGTTCTCGCTCAACTCGCCCGAAGAGGCCACCCGCCGCGACTACGGCCCGGCCGCGGCCGTCGCCCGTTATGTGGTGGAACACATCTTGCGGCACGGCTGGCCCGCGGACATCGTACTCAATGTCAACATCCCCTACGGGCCCCTGGAAGACATCAAGGGCCTGCAATGGACCCGCCTGGGCCTGCGGGTGTATCGCGACAAACTGGAAAAGCGTCTCGACCCGCGAGGCAAGCCCTACTACTGGATCGGCGGCGACGCGCCCACGGGCGTGCCCGAGCCCGGCACCGACATCGGCGCGCTGGCCCAGGGCTATGTCTCCCTCACGCCTTTGCAACTGGACCTCACCGCGTACGAAATGCTGCCCAAAGTGCAAAACTGGACCTGGACGCCCTGGCCGCCGCCCGAAATTCCCCTGCCTGAACGCCTGAACCGGCCACCCACGCCGCCCGCGGATTGACCGGGGACGCCACCCCATCCCCGTCCCAGGAGTTTCAGCCATGCCGCGAGTCCAAGTCCACTTCTACGCCACCCTGCGCAGCCTGCTGGGGCAAAAGACCGTCGAGGTGGATCTGCCCCCCGGGGCCACGGTGCGGGATCTGGTCCACGCGCTGGTCCAGGCCCACCCTGAGTTGCGCGCCCAACTGCTGCGCGACGATGGCTCCCTGGAGCCCAGCGTCCACATCTTTCTCAACGGCCGCGATTACCACTATTTTCCCCAGGGGGCCGACACGCCCATCACCGAAGAGAATCTCAAGATCGACATTTTCCCGCCCGTGGGTGGGGGAGGAACCTCCGGTTGAGGCTCAGGTCGGGCGCGGGGGTGCGAGGTGCACCTGCGGCCAGGCCATCAGCACCGCGCCCAGCACCAGCCGCGGGTTGGCGTAGCGTTCCAAATCTTCCAACGCGGTCAGCAAGTCCTCCAGGCGGGCGCGCGTCTCGTCCGGGGGCACGGCCTGCGCCCAGGCGCGCAGGGTGGGCTCCCACCCCGGAGGCGCGCTCACGCTCTCAGGGGCCCACTGCATGCGCCAGACCGCGCGCCACACATCCAGCCAGTGGGACAAAATCTGGCGGGCCTCGTCCCGCTGAGAAGGCTTGAAAGGCTCCGCGAAGCGCAAACGCCG
>JAADEN010000056.1 GCA_013153375.1 Chloroflexota bacterium
CGCGGCCCTGCCGGTAGTACCACCGTCCACGGCGATAGGCTTCGGGGCCGACCCAGGCGCGGATCTGCGTCGGGTCAAGGCGGGGGAGGGGGGAAGACGGGGCTGCGGACTTCATGTTGGCCGTGGGCCTGGAAGGGCGCACCGCGCAAGCGCGTACGACGGACGATTCTCTCATTCGGGCCTTGCTACGCAATTTTAGGAGATGCCTGGACGGGGGTCAAGGTGTTTAATAAAAAAGAGGAGGCCGCCCTGCCGACCCTCAGGTTTAAGGCCCAGGCGTTGATTTTTGGCGCCCTTTTTTGTACACTAAAAGCACCTCACCCGGATGGACCCCCGAGGCCAGGATGATGTTCCGCACGCTGCCGGCGCACTTACGCGCGCAAATGGAATCCATTTTTCGCATTCGGCATTTGTCGGCCGGGGAGGCGGTATTCCATCAAGGCGACACGGCCGATCGGATCTATTTTGTCCTCGATGGCCGGGTGCATTTGGAGCGCGTGGATCACGACGGGCATCAGACCCTGCTGTGCCGTCACGCGGCCGGCGACTGTTTCTGCCCCCTGGCGATTTTGGACCAGGGTCCCCAGTTGGGCACGGCCCGCGCGATCACGCCGGTGACCCTCTTGTGGGCCCCCAAGGACGAATTCCTGGCCATGTGCGACGAGCATCCGGAAATTCTGCGCTGGCTGCACGGCAAGTGCTTTCGGCATGTCCGGCACATCGTGCAGCGCATGGAAGTCAGCATGTTCCACGACGCGCGCGAGCGGCTCATCCTGGCCCTGGTGGATCACGCGCGTCGCGACGAAAACGGACAGTGGGTGGTGCGGGCCACGCACCAGGAGTTGGCCCAGTGGATTGGGACCAGCCGGGAGACGGTGAGCCGCGAACTCGCGGCTTTGCGGCGGGCCGGGCTGGTGCGTTCGGGCCGGGGACGGGTGGTGCTGCTGGACATCCAGCGTCTGCGCGCCCGTCTGGCCGCGGCCGAGCGCGCGCCCCAGGCATGACATCCCTCACATACGCGTGTGATGGCCGTCACAGAATCTTTGTGAGCACCACCCTACACTGAAAGCAGACCGATATCCGACAACTTTCGCGTGCGAGGAGAAGCCCTATGCGCGAACGGAGAATTTTTCTCACGATCTTACTGCTGTTGACCGCCGTGCTGCTGGGCACGGCGCTGACCGCGTGCGGCGGACAGGAGGCCGCTACGCCTGAGGTCAAGGAAGTCGTCAAGACCGTCGAGGTGGTCAAGACGGTGGTGGTGACCGTGGAAGTGACCCCTGAGGCCACGGAAGCCACCGAGGAGGCCGCCGCGGAAGAGCCTTTGCTGACGGACGAAGAGTTCGAGAAGGCCAAGCAGATCTACTTCGATCGCTGCGCGGGGTGCCACGGCGTGCTGCGCAAAGGCGCGACGGGCCCGAGCCTGGAGCCTGAGAACACCCGCCGCCTGGGCACCAACAACCTGGCCTCCATCATCTTCAACGGCACCGCCAAGGGCATGCCCGACTGGGGCAAGCAGGGCGTGCTCAGCGAAGAAGAGACCATCTTGATGGCCAAGTATGTGCAGATGGACCCGCCCATGCCGCCCGAGATGTCCCTGGAACAGATGAAGGAGGCGTGGGAGGTCATCGTCCCGCCCGAGGAGCGGCCCACCGAACCGCAGCATAGCCGCAACTGGAAGAACTTCTTCGTGGTCATCTTGCGCGATGCGGGCAAAGTGGCCGTCATCGACGGCGACACCAAAGAGGTGGTCAACATCGTCGAGAGCGGCTACGCGACCCACATCGTGCGCATGTCCAAGTCGGGCCGCTATGTGTACACCATCGGGCGCGATGGCAAGGTCGGCCTGATCGACCTGTGGATGGAGACCCCCGATCTGGTGGCCAAGACCAAGGTGTGCTACGACGCCCGCTCGGTGGACACCAGCAAGTACGCGGGCTACGAGGACAAGTACGCCATCGTGGGCTGCTACTGGCCGCCGCACTTCGTCATCCTCGACGGCGAGACGCTGGAGCCCTTCAAGATCGTCAGCACCCGCAGTTACACCTACGACACCGAGGAATACCACCCCGAGCCGCGCGTCGCGAGCATCGTGGCTTCGCACGCCAAGCCCCAGTGGGTGGTGAATGTGAAGGAAACCGGCCAGGTCTGGCTGGTGGACTACAGCGATCCCAACAACCCCACCATCAAGATGCTGGAAGCCGAGCGCTTCTTGCACGATGGTGGCTGGGCCATGGAGTGGAACGGCACCCAACGGGTGGGCCTGAGCCCCTACTTCCTGGTGGCGGCCAACATGCGCAACAAGGTGGTGGTCGTCAACACCGAGGATGAGAAGATCGAGGCCATCGTCCCCGTGGGCACCAAGCCGCATCCGGGCCGGGGCGCGAACTGGGTGCATCCGGAGTACGGTCCGGTGTGGGCCACGGGCCACCTGGGCGACAACTTCATCGCCCTCATCGGCGTGGATCCTGAGGGACATCCGGATCAGGCCTGGAAGATGGTGGCTCGCATCGAGTTGCCCGCGGCCGGCAACCTGTTCATCAAGACCCACCCCAACAGCCCGTACCTGTTCGTGGACTTCCCCATCACCAACGACGAGAAGATGCAGCGCAGCGTGTGCGCCATCAACAAGGAGACCCTGGAGACCGAGAAGTGCTGGGAGGTCGCGGACTATGGCCGGGCCGTGCACTTCGAGTTCAACCAGGACGGCTCCGAGGTGTGGGTGAGCGTTTGGGGCAAGATCGATGCGCCCGAAGGTCAACAAGGTGAGGTGGTGGTTTACGACGCCCAAACCTTGGAAGAGATCGCCCGCATCCCCAACCTGCCCACGGCCACGGGTAAGTTCAATGTGTTCAACACCATGAACGACATCTACTAAGCCGTGTATGGGGCCCCTCCCCGGAGGGGCCCCTTTGGTTCTTTTCTCCCCACCACGAGGAGGTCGGTTATGACTTGGTTGGACCGCTTGTTCCTCCTTTTGACGGGCCTGGTGGCCCTTTATGCCTTGAGCCGCTTCTATCAGGCGTACAACCGCACGCCCAAGACGGCTTATCTGGCTTACATGTTGTCCTTCCTGGTGCTGTTGGTGGCTGGTGTCTTGCTCATCGCTTTCGGCTACAGCCTGCTGGCTTCGCCCTGGGTGGTGGTCGTGACCACCCTCATCCCGTTGGGATTGGCCACGGGGTTGGTGTATGAGTTCAAGCCCCAGTGGGCCAAGGCGTACCTGGCCTTTGCGGTCATCGGCTTCTTGCTCATCGCGGCCGCTTACCTGGGCGGCATGACCTCGCTGGGCAAGATCGTTTTGCCCATCGTACACAGCATCGCGGGCCTGACCATCGTGTTATTACCTTTGCTGGCCGTGAGCCAGGGCCTGGCTCCGGCCGGGTTCGCCTGGGTGGCCGTGGGCGGTGTGCTCATCGGCCTGGGTGGCATCGCGTTGGCCTTCCTCAAGGCGGGCAAACAGTTCCTGTTCTTCAGCCAGCAGGTGGTGTACCTCATCCTGGCGCCTTTGCTGTTGGCCATGACGCTGGCCTATACTTGGGGCTTCCTCAAGCGGTTGGCATCGTAGTCGCTTTCCGGGTTCGGCTCCGGCGCGCCTGGGCCGAACCCGGTCATCCCCGTCACCACGGAGGTCGTCCATGAAAGGATTGACGGCTCGTTTGCGCTACCTGTTCGGCTCGTCCAAAGGCCTGGCGTTGGGCACTGTCGCGCTCATCGCTTTGACCGCCGCCTTTATGGGCATGCTCTCGGGCCCGATGGCCGAATGGGGCGTGCGCGATTTTTGGATTCGCCTGTGGGGGATGGACCTCAACCCCCTGGAGCGGGAAGGCCGGTTGATCTTCCTCTACCACGCTTTCGCCATGGCCGTCATCGCGGTGGAAGTGTACATGCTCACCGGCCTGTACGCCATGAAAGAAAGTTACAAACTCATCATCCACATTCTGATCACCGTGGGCTACCTTTCGGCCATGCTGTTCGGCCTGATCTTCGCCTACTGGGGGCATAACTGGGTGTTCCACGGCTTGTTCATCTTCGGTCAGGCGCTGATCTTCTTCGCAGGGGTGATGCTGGCCGTGGCCTTCTGGCCGTGGTCCAAGGACTATCGCCTGCCCGAAGGCTCCCCCTATTGGCGCCTCAAGGGCGGGGTGGATGGCGAGCGGCTGGCCGTGTTCATCATGGTCGTGGCCACGCTGATCTCGGCCATCTACGGCGCGGTGCCCGGATCCTTCTATGGGCACGGCTTCGAGGTCTTCCTGTCCGAAGATATCATTCGCATCCCCTACCACACGCCGCTGCAACTGGCCATCGTGGGCCACCTGCACATCATGTTGGTGGACATCGCGGTTGCGGCCGTGTTCATCGTCAGCCGCTGGGTCGATTTCAAGGGTTGGACCCAGAAGTGGGCCATGCCCCTCAACATCATCGGCACGGTGATCATCAGCATCGGCGCGTGGTTGGTGGTTCCCATGCGCCCCATCGCCCATCATGTCATCAATGTGGGCGCCAGTTTCTTGATGCTGGCCTCGGTGTTCATGGCCATCTATGTCTGGCGGCGGCAAATCGAAAAGGGCCTGGCCGAAATGGGTTTGTCCTACCAAGAGGCCCGCTTCGGCCAGAAGTTGCGCGCCCTGTTCCGTGACCCCCTGCCCTGGGGCGCGACCTGGCTCATGCTGTTCATGAACCTGGTGGTCACCGCGCCCGGCGTTTACATGGCCATCAAACTGGAGATGTTCCGGCACTGGCTGTTGCGGGAAGAGAAAATCGGCCTGGTGGGCCACTGGCACATCCTGGCCTTCGTCATCGCGGCCATTCTGCTGCTCTACTACATCGACCTGGCCGGCGTGCGCGGCAAGGCGCGGCAGTGGCTGGGTTGGATCGTCATCTTGGGCAACATGGTCGCGACCACGGGCGCGAATGTGCTCATCCTCAAACGGGTCTTCGTGCCCGAGATCCTGGAGCAGCCCCTGGTCTCCCGCACCCTGCTGGTGATGGATATCGCGTTGTTCAGTTTCCTGACCGCCCTGGCCGCGTTCTTGATGTGGCGCCTGGTGGACCTGTTCAAGCCGGATGGACGCTGGGTCGAAGAATGGCGCAACCCGGCCTTCACCCCCCTGTACGAGGAGGACACGCCATGAATCTGCATCGGTCCCTCGTCCGACTGCTGCTGTTGGGCCTGGCCGTGCTGCTGGCGGGTTGCGGCGCGGATCTCAAGCCACCCGAGAATGTACCCACGGTCGATACCGGGGTGAACCCCGACGAGTGGGTCACCATCCCGGCCGGGGAATTCTTGTTCGGCCTGCACAACAAACGCGCCGTCATCGCGCAGGATTACGAAATCATGCGCACTCCGGTGACCAACGCCCAGTGGGCCGCGTACCTCAATCAAGCCCTGGCCGAGGGCACCCTCAAGATGGGCGACGAGGGCGTGCTGGTGGATTATCCCGGCGAGCCCTACCACGGCGGCAAGCACGAAATCGAGATCGGCCCCGGCGCGTATCTGGTGTATCCGCTGGAGGCGCTGGGCGCGAAAGTGGTCTATGAGGATGGCCAGTTCGTGGTCAAAGAGGGCTTCGCCAATCATCCGGCCACCTTCGTGACCTGGTTCGGCGCGTGGGCTTACTGCCAGAGCGTGGGCGGACGCATCCCCAGCGAGGCGGAATGGGAGAAGGCCGCCCGCGGCACCGATGGCCGCCCTTATCCGTGGGGCTGGGAGATCACCCACGCCCACGCCAACTACTACAAGAGCCGCGACCCCTTTGAGGTCTATTGGGCCGGATTGGGCGAGACCACGCCCGTGGGTTTCTACAACGGCCAGACGCATTTGGGCTTCCACACCGAAGACGCGGCCAGCCCTTACGGGGTGTATGACATGGCCGGCAATGTGTGGGAGTGGGTCTCGGACGACATCGAGGAAACCCACCAGCGCATCCTCAAGGGCGGCAGTTTCACCGACTACGACATCGACAACCGCGCGGTATGGCGCAACTTCGCACCGCCTGAGTTCACCGGGCCCACGGTGGGCTTGCGCTGCGTGCGAGACAAGTAACCGCCAAGGCTCGGATGTGGGGCGGGGCTACGAAGGGATCGCCCCGCCCCCCTTTCTCTGAAACTTTCTCGGCGCACCTCCTGGGCCGCGGCATAACCCTCTTCGACAGGATGGCATCATGAACATCCCCCAACGGGTTAAGGCCTATTGGCAATTGACCAAAAGCCTGCAGACCGGGCTGCTCATGCTCACCGGCGTGGCCGGCTACCTCTCCGCGCATCCCGGCATGTATGGCCCCTTGTACGAAATTTTCGTGTTGTTGGCGACGCTGTACCTGACCATCGCGGGCAGCACGGTGCTGAACATGTGGTACGACCGCGACATCGACGCGCGGATGCAGCGCACCTGCTGGCGGCCGCTGCCTTCGGGACAGATTTCGCCCACCGAGGCCCTGATTCTGGGGCTGGCCATGGTCACCGCGGGCGTGGTTTGGGCCGCGGCCATCGCGCCTTTGTACGGCCTGGTGCTCTTCGCGGGCGCGTTCTTCGATGTCGTGGTGTACACCATGTGGCTCAAGCGCCGCACGCCGTGGTCGATTTTGTGGGGCGGCATCTCGGGGGCCATGCCCGCGCTCGCGGGCCGGGTGTTGGGCGTGGGGCGGATCGACCTGGTGGGCATCCTGCTGGCCTTAGCCGTGCTGTTCTGGATCCCCACCCACATCGTGACCTTCGCCATGCGATACGACGAGGACTATCGGCGGGCCGGCGTGCCCACCATTCCGCGCGCGTACGGCTTTCGTTTCGCCTATGGGGTCATCGCGGTGGCCGCGATTCTGGCGTCCGCGGCCATGCTGAGCGCGGCCTGGCTCATCGGCGTGCGCGCGGGCGCGTTTCAGGCGCTGCTGGTGCTCTCGGTGGCGTTGCTGTTCTTGGCGTTGACTTCGGCTTTGCGGCCCAGCCCGCGGCTCAACTTCGCGTTGTTCAAGTTCGCCTCGTTTTACATGCTGGGCGGCATGCTGCTCATTGCCTGGGGCGCGTGAAAACCAGCCGTCCGCTGTCCGCCTTCCGCCGTCCGCGAAGGAAAAGCGGGACGCCTTGCGCGAAGCGCAGAGAGCCGTTCGCGCTCTGCGCTTTGTGCTTTGCCTCGTCTCATTGGAATCCGAAACGCCAGATTACATCCACTAAAGTGTGCGTCAGCACGGCCGCGAGCACATTGTTTCCGCTGCGGCGATAGGCCAGGCCGTAGAAAATTCCCGCCAAAGTCGCCAAAGCAATGTAGGCCACGCGGGTTGTCAAATCGCTCGCGTTGTTCCAGTGCATCAGGCCAAAGGCCAGAGACGACACCAGCAGGGACGCCCAGCCACGCCGCCAGGTGCGATCCAGACCGTGCAGCAAGATGCCGCGAAAGAAGACCTCTTCGGGTAAAGCGACGGTGAGGAACAATCCCACGAAGGCCGCCGCCACGGTGAAGACGCTCGGAGCCTTGCGGGGAGGAAAGTGCAAAAAGTCGATGGCCAGGCCGATGGGAATGACCAGCGCGGCGAAAAGGGCAGTGAGCACCAGCGCGACCCCTACATCACGCCAGCGCGGGACCAGTCGATAACCAAATTCAGGCCAGGCGCGAAATCCATACCAGCCCAGCACGGCCACTACGGTCAACGCGATGGCCCACCAGGCATACTTCAGCCCCTCCAGACCTGTCCAAAGGTCGTAGTGCCAACGCAAATCGAACGGAATCCACAGCAGCATCCAGACGGCGATGTCGGTCCAACGCAGGGCGGTTGGGCCGCGCGCCTCGCGCCATGCGCCCAGGGCCGCCCAGAGGCCGATCACGAAAATGGCCCCGGCGTAGGGATCGAGGCCGCGAGTTCGTGCGTTGCCCAACACATACATCAAACTCAGCCCTGCGACCACCCAGCGGATCGCTCGTGGGCCTTGGGCATCGATCCAGGTTTTGACCTGGGCAAATCCGGCCGGTGAGCCCAAAGCCAATTGGGCGCCAATCAAGGGCGCGGTGCTGAGCAGCAAGGCCAGCCAGCCCCACGAATTCAACTCGGTCGCCATTCCCTCGTCGTGGGCCAACGCCAGGGCCAGACCCACCCCCACGAGGCTCCATAGCAGCCACCAGCGGATAAAAGCCTTGGGTTTCATCACTCGCCCTCCTTTGCGCTGAAAACGCGGCCTCCAAACCGTTCGGTGCCAATCCCCTCATCTCGTGGGAGGTTTGCGGGTCTCCGCCGAAGGTGGGGGAACATACAACAAGAACGCGGCCAGGCCTACCGCGGCCAGGGCTGCCAGCAGCGCGGGGCCCAGGGCCAGCGCGCCCCAGCGTCCCCAGTTCCAGCCCTGGCGTCCCGCGGCCCAGTGCCCGGCCCAAAAACTGATCTCCGCCACCAGGGTGTAGATGCCCAAAGTCACACAGCCCCGACCCCAGCGCAGATGCATCCCCGCGGCCAGGGTCGCGGCCACCAACACGCCGAACAAGACGGTCATCCAGGTCATGGCCCATCCTCACGCGCTGAATTGTACCCGCGGCAGCCCGTCCGCGTCGGTGGTGATCAGCCCGTGGAACGGCTCTTGCCCCGGCTGCCAGGCCAGCACGCGCGGCAGCAGGACGAACAGGTCGTCCACCAGGGGCAGGTTCACCACGCCGTCCACGGGAACCCATTGCGGTTCACCCTCGTCCGAAGCCGCCACCGGAGGCGTATCCTCCAGAAAGCCCCGGAACACGAACAGCAGCACGCCCGTAGGCGTTCCCGTGTCCACCATCATGGTGCCGCACAGGTGCAGGTCCACCTCGGTGAGCCCCGTTTCCTCCTCCAGTTCTCGGCGGGCCGCTTGCAGCACATCCTCGCCGGGCTCGATGTGTCCGCCCAGGCCGTTGTAGCGGCCGGCCCACAGCCGCTTGTGGGCCGCGCCCTTGAGCAGCAAAAGGTGCTGCGGCGCGGTGAG
>JAADEN010000030.1 GCA_013153375.1 Chloroflexota bacterium
TCGGCCGCCAACAGCCAGGGGCCCGTGTCCGCGGGCAGGAGGTGATAGTCCACCCACGGCTCTTCGGTCAGCCCCAGCGGCGCGCCCCATCCTTCGGGTTCGGCGGGGAAAACCTGCCGGGAGGGCGCGAGCGCGTACACCTGCCACGGGCCGACCAGAGCCAGGTACACTTGCGGGCCGCGCCACACCCACACGGCCAGCCGGGCCAGCACCTGCTTGCCCCGAGGCGCGAGGTAGCGGTTGGCCCGCCGCAGTTCATCGTGCACCGAGGCCGCCAGGGCCTTCAAGGCCGCGGTGACCGCGCCGCCGGTGCGGAAGTAAGCCTCGACGGCCCGGCGCAGCACCCGCTCCTGGGCGCGCAAATCGGGCCGGGCGGAGCCGAAGAAGTCGGCCACGACCAGCAGCGCGTCGCGGCGGCGCTGCCGATGGGCCTCGCGCGGCGCGGATCCGGCCCAATGAGCCGGCCACGCGGCCGGCTCCTGCCCCGTGTAATGTTGAAAGACGACCAAGTGCAAATCGTGCATAGTGGGCCTCAAGGCTGGCGTAAACGGGCGTATTATAGCACGGAGATCACTCCCATTCGATGGTGCCCGGCGGTTTGGAAGTGATGTCATAGACCACCCGGTTGACGCCCGCGACCTCGTTCACGATCCGATTGGCCACGCGCGCGAGCAGATCGGGCGGCAGAGGCGCCCAGTCCGCGGTCATGAAGTCCTCGGTGACCACCGCGCGCAGGGCCACGACCTCGTGATAAGTGCGCTGGTCGCCCATGACGCCGACCGCTTTGACGGGCAGCAACACCGCGAAAGCCTGGGCCACCCGCGGCCCGGCGGCCTCGGCCGTGGGCTTGCCCAAGTACCCCGCGGCGCGCAGTTCCTCCCGGAAGATGGCATCGGCCTGACGCAGAACCTCCAGGCGCGGCGGCGTGACCTCGCCCAGACAGCGCACGGCCAGCCCCGGCCCGGGGAAGGGCTGCTTCCACACCACCTCCGAGGGCAGGCCCAGGGCCTCGCCCAGACGGCGCACCTCGTCCTTGAAGAGATAGCGCAACGGCTCGACCAACCGAAAGTCCATGTCCGGCGGCAGCCCGCCCACATTGTGGTGGGTTTTGATTTTGGCCGCGTGCTGGCGCTCCGCGGCGCGCGATTCGATGACATCGGGGTAGATGGTGCCTTGGACCAAAAAACGCGGCCGGCCCAGCCGGAGGGCTTCCTCCTCGAACACCCGAATGAAAGTCTCGCCCACGATGCGCCGCTTGCGCTCGGGCTCGGTCACGCCCTGCAGGGCCCGCAAGAAGCGATCGGACGCGTCGACCACGGTCAGATGCACGCCCAGGGCCTCGCGCAGGGCCTGCTCCACCTGCTCGCGCTCGCCCAGGCGCAGCAGGCCCGTGTCCACGAAGAGGGCCCGCAGTTGATCGCCCACGGCCCGATGCACCAGCGCGGTGGCTACGGTGGAGTCCACGCCGCCGCTCACCGCGGCCAGCACGGGTTCGGAGCCCACCTGGGCCCGAATCTGGGCCACGATGTCGTCGATCATGTGCTCGGGCGTCCAGGTGGGCCGTGCGCCCGCGATGTCCACCGCGAAGCGGCGCAGAATCTCGCCGCCGATGGGCGTATGCTGCACCTCGGGATGGAACTGCACCCCATAATAGCCCCGAGCGAGGTCGCCCATGGCCGCGACGGGGCTGTTGGCGGTGTAGCCCAATACCTCGAAGCCCGCCGGCATAACCTCGATGCGGTCGCCGTGGGACATCCAGACCCGGTGGCGGCCGGGGGGCAAAAGGGGGTTGGGCCGCGGCACCTCCAGGGTCGCGGGGCCGTACTCCCGCCGGGGCGCGGGGGCCACCCGCCCGCCCAGCGCGTGGGCCAGGGCCTGCATGCCGTAGCAAATGCCCAAAACGGGCCGTCCACTGGCCAGCACATAAGCCGGAATCTGCGGCGCGTCGGCCGCGTACACCGAGGCCGGCCCGCCAGAGAGGATGAACCCTTTCGGGCGCAGGGCCAGCACCTGTTCGGCCGGCGCGTCCCAGGGGTGCAGTTCGGCGTACACCCCCTGCTCGCGCACCCGCCGCGCGATGAGTTGCGCGTACTGACCGCCGAAGTCCAAGACCACCAAAGTGTCGTGTTGGGTCATGGGGAACCCTCCGGGGCGGGCCGGCCGCGTCAGTCCGCGAACACGATGCGGTCGCCTTCGAAGCGCGCGATGCGGGCCAGGCTCTCGATGGGCACGCCGAGTTCCGCCTCCAAACGGTCCCGCCCTTGCTCGAAGACCTTCTCGATGAGCGCGCCCACGCCCACCACCTCCGCGCCCGCGGTCTGCGCCAGGCGGGCCAGGCCCAAGATGGTCGCGCCGCTGGCCAGAAAGTCGTCGATGATGAGCACCCGGTCGCCGGGGCGAATGTATTCGGGCGAAATCATGAGTTCCACGATGCGGCCCTTGGTGGGCGAGGGCGTGTAGGTGAGGAAGACCTCTTCGGGCATGGTGATGGGCTTGTGCTTGCGCGCGAACACCAGGGGGATGTTCAAATGGTAGGCCGTGGCCAGCGCGGGCGCGATGCCCGAAATCTCCGCGGTGAGCACCTTGTTGGCGTTCACTCCCCGAAAACGCTGGGCAAAGGCTTCGCCGCAGGCCATCATGAGCGCGGGATCCACCTGATGGTTGAGGAAACTATCCACCTTCAAGATGCCGTGGCCCAGGTGCTTGCCCTCGGCCAAGATGCGTTGCTTGAGCGCCTCCATCGCTACTCACCTCCTGTTGGTGCGAAAGGCTCAGGACAGCCGTTGCTGCCAAATTTGCGCGGCCAGCCAACCCAGCAGAGCGCCGCCCAGAAGGAAGCCCAGGCTTTGCACATACACCGCGCCTCCCTGGTCGGGGCGCCAGCGTTGCAGAATGTAGCCCACCAGATAGCCCAGCCAGGCCGCGCCAAACACAGCCCAGCCGTAACGCGCCGGCCACGGCGCGGCGCTGCCCCTCCGCCGGGCCCAGGCGGAACCGGCGAAGCCGAGCAAACCGGCCCACAGCCCGGCCCACAAGATCAATCCGACGCGCCAGCGCCACGAGGACGGCCGCGCGGCCTCGGGCTGGGGCGCGGCCAGGGTCGCGGTGGGCGACGGGGCCGCGGTGCGGGTGGGCGTGGGCTGGAGGGGCGTGGGCGGCGCGCCCAAGACCTCCACCCGCAGGGCCTCGGAGCGCGCCTCGCCGGCCTGGGCGCGAATCTCCACCAACCCCGCGGTGTCGAGCACCAGCGAGCCGCGCGCCCGGCCGTCCTGGGTGCTCACCTCGGTGCGCTGGAGCACGGTGTCGCTGCCGACCAGGGCGAGCACGAAGCGCACCGGCGTGCCGTCGGGCACGGGATGGCCGTTGTAGTCGGTGATGACGCCGGTGTGCACCGCGACCAACTGCCCTTTGGGCAAGCGCCACGGCTCCCCGGCCGGGGGCGGCGTGGGGGTGGCCTGCCCGCCCGCGATGACCTCCAGGGTCAGGTGGATCTTCTGCTCGGGGTCGGGCTGGGTGACCCGCATGATGTCGTAGCCGATCTCGGGCACCGACACCGGCGAAGCGCCCTGGGGCAAGGCTTCCTGGAAGAGCAGCCGCACGGCCAGATCCACGAAAGGCAGCGTCTTGCCGTACATGCCGTAGTAGGCGGTCACATTGGCCAGATGCCCCGCGCCCAGCGCGTAAGGCGCCTGCATGGCAAAGACGACCACCTTTTTGTTGCGCAGCCGCTCGGGGGCCTCCTCCAACAACTGGGGGATGGCCCGGCCGCCCACCCGCCGGTCGGACGGATCCAGCACCACGAAGATCACCCAGTCGGCCTGCGACAGGGCCTCGTTCAACGGGCGGTTCGGGTCCGCGTACGGCGCGGCCAGCCAGTGCGCCAGGTCGCGCGCGGTGAACACCTGCAGATTTTCGGGCAGAACCAGGCCCTGGGCCCGGGGGCCGTACAAACGCAGCACGGCTTGACGGAAATCTTCGGGCGCGGGCACCGATTTTTCGGGGCACTCGCTGCACAGCCGATAAGTGTAGGTGTCGATGATGAACAACAGCCGGTCGGCCCGCCCCGGCGGCGCGGGAAGCACATCGGGCAGGTCCAACAGCGAAGGATCCAACAGGGTCGCGGCGCGCTGCGCGACCTGGAAGGTGATCTCCCGCCCCTGGCCGATGGTCTCCAGCGCGCCCCGCGGGCGCTGCGCGGCGCTCAACGAGAACTCGCCGTAGAGTTGGAACTTGAGGGTCAACAGGCGCAACACCGCGTCGTCCACCCGCTGCGCGAACGCGGGGTCGTCCAGATACTTGCGCACGAAGAAATCCAGCACCGCGTCCACGGTGGCGATGTAGGACGGCTCCTCGGCCCGCGGGTCCACGAAACCGGGGCCCAAATAGAGCAAATGATTGCCCGCGAGGAACGCCTCGCGGGCCAGCCGTTGCGGTTCATAGACCTGCCCTAAAGTGCCGGCGTAACGGTGCAGGGCCGGACTGCCCAGGTCGTCGCTGATGAGCACGCCTTGCGCCTCGTACCAGGCCCGCACCGTAGGGTCCTCCAAAACCTGTTGCAAGGCCTTGGCGTCCAAACTCACCGGCGGCGTGGTCGGGCGGATGTTCCCTTGCAGGGCCAGGTAGCGGATATGGCCCACCAGCAGCGCGTCCACCCGAGCCGGGGGCTCGGCCGCCATGACCCGCACGAAGGGCGCCAGGGTCGTCTCGCGCATCTCGTCCCAGGGTTTGCGCACCGTGGGGATCTCTTCGGCCAGGGGGCGCAGGGTGCCGCCGTAGCCCGGAAAGTAACGCCCCACGAAGGCCACCCGCCCCCGGGAGCCCTGATGCACGCCCACCAGATAAGCCTGGGCCATGCGGGCCACCCAGAAGGGGTGCGAGCCAAAGGAACGCACGCTCAAGTCGCCCGGCGAGCCCAAAGTCGCGGTTTCCAGCACCTCCAGGGGCGGGCCGAACAGCAGGTTGACGCCCAGGGCCGACAACTCCTGCCCCAACACCGCGCCCGTCTCTTGCGCCAGGTTCGGGTCCCAGGTCGCGCCCAGGGCCATGGGGCTGGGCAGCGGGGTCAAACCCCAGGGCAGCGCGTCGCCCGGCACGCTGTCGCCTTCCTGTTGCAACGCGATCCACAGGGGAATGAAATTGGGCGTGAGGCGCTCGCCCGTGGCCGGGTCCGAAAGTTGCTCGTCGCTCTCGGGATAGGCCCAGTTCTGCAAACGGTTGAGGGTCGCCTGGAGGGTGGGCAAAGTCTGAGGCGGAGGGGCGAAGTTGTCCTGGTCCATGCGCAAGACCACCCCACCGATGCGCCGCTGCACGATCCAGCGGTAGATGGCCTCGTCCTCGGTGGGATCCGCGCCCGAAAAAGTGACCAGAAACAATTGGCCCACCTTTTCGGTGGGCGAAAGACGCGCCAACAAGGCCTGGGCGCGATCGTGAGGGGTGAGTTCCGCCTCCCCGGGGGAGGGGAACGCCAGGAGCAAGAGGAGGGCCCAGAGAAGCCATACCCAACGGCCCCGGGCCCAGGGCCGGGCCTTGGATGTGCGGCGGAGGGAAGAGGACCTGCTCATACGCTTGCATTGTATCGCGGCGGGCAGGAACTGCCAAGGCTCCCTGGGCGCGCGGCCAGCGAGCGCGCGCTCAAGGGGCGGCCTGCCAACGGTCGAACCAGTACCACAGCAGCGCGGCCGCGGGTTTGCCGTGCACCGACGCGGACGGGTCGTGCAGCGTGACGGGGGGATAGAAATCCGCGGCCAGCACCCCCTGCACCCAGGGGCGGCTTTCCAGGGCGGGCAGCAGGGCCTGATACAACGCCATCTGCGCGTCCAGGTCCACGGGGATCTGGGCCGCGGCCGGGGCGTTGGGCCGCAGCGCGGCGGCCGGGAGACACGGCCCCGCGGCCAGCCGCGGGCAGCCCGTCAGGGCCCCTTGCGCAGACGGAAAGGCTACGGCCAGCACCACAGGCAGGTCGGTCTCTTGCGCCACGGGCTGCCAGGCGTCCAGCGCCGCGGCCTGGGCCTGAGCCAGGGCCTCGGCCGCGGTCGCGTCCGTGCGGGGCGGCTCCCAGCGCAGATAGAGGCCGTCCAGCGCGTCCGCGAAGGGCGGCGCGGCCGGGGTCTGGCGTCCGTCCACGGCCCACCACACGGGGCCGCTGTACACCGTGCGCACCTCGGCCAGCAGGTCGCGCCAGCGCGTATCCGCGTCGCCCAAGATCTGGGCCGGACGCCCGTCGGGCAGCGTTCCGCCGGGCAGCGCGGGCGCGATTTCAGGCCCGCCCAGCACCAACGCGGCGGCCTGGCCCTGCTGCGCCAGGCGCGCGAAGTGCAAGACGAAGCGGCGGTAACGCTCGAACCAGACCTGCCACCAGGCGAAGGAATCCACGGGGGCCGCGTTCCACCACGCGTCCGCGGCCGAGCCCAGGCGCAGCCGCGGGTACAGCCACGGCTGCAGGTCGCGCGCCGTGGCCCAGGTCATCCAGTCCTCCAGATCCAGGGTCAACGGATCTTCGCCCACCACGGGCCCGAACACGGGATAAGGCTCGCGGCCGGTGGCGGTCCAGCGGGGCTGCAACACCACGGTGCGCGCGTGCATGGCCTGGGCCGCGTCCAGCGCGGCGGGCAAATGCGGCTGCCAGTGGGGAGCGTAGTCGGGCACCCAGGCCACGCCGGTGACGAACTCGGGCCCCCGGGCCGCGATGGGCGGCGCGACGATCTGGGGGGCCTGGGGCAAGGGTTGATACCAGTGCCACGCGTCCACCCGCTCGTGGCGATTCTGGGGCAGCGCGCTGCTGCGCAGCAAACGGCCCGTCTGCCCCAGGGTCCCGCCTTCCACCGCCACCCGGCACTGCTCGTTGCGGCAATAACGGTACGCGGTGGCCTGCACGGGATGCATGGGGCCGTAGAACAAGAACCCCCAATGGCCGTTGGCCAGGGGCCACATGGGCAGCGCGCTGTGCCACAGCGATTCGGCCACCGGGCGGAACTGAACGCTGACCCGTTCGCCGGGCGGCAACGCGGCCACCGTCACCTCCAACCACACGGGAGCCACGCCGGGCCAGCGCCAGGTGCTCACCCGGTCCTCCAGCACGGCCGGGCCTTCCAACCACAGGTGACGCACCCGCAGCCCCTGGGCCGTGCGCTCCGCGTTGGTCAGCCCGTCGCCCAAAGTGTACTTGTAGCGCACGGGCACGCCCACCGGCAGGGTGAGCACCACCTCGTAGCGCCCGTCGTCCCGGGCCTGCATTTGCGGCGCGCGGCCGGCCAGCACGCTCTGCCCGCCGGGCAGGTCGGCATAAGTGTTGCCCAGACGATACAGGTCGCCCACCAAACGCACCGGCGACCCCGGCACCGTGTCCTCGGGCGGGGTGAGCAGGAACTTGACGGGCACCTCCTCGCTGGCCTGCAAAGTCAAGTCCACCGGCGTGGTGGCCTCGGCCGCGATCTGCGCTTGCTGTTGAAAAGGCCGGTAGCGCCCGTCAGGGTGCCACAGCAGCACGGTGTGCAGCCCCGGGGCCAGCCCCTCGAGCAAAAATTCGCCCCGGGCATCGGTGAGGGTGCGCATGCCGCCCGCGAACACGAACACATCGGGGATGGGCTCGTGGGTGGCCGCGTCGAGCAGACGCCCTTGCAGGCGTCCGGGCGGCGAGAGCGCGTAGTCCAGGCCCTCCCAGCGGGCCACCTGATCCATGAGGACTTCTTCGGGCAGGGCCAGCGCGCTGCGGTAGCGCACCGCCTCGCCCGCGGGAGTGACCTCCCGGAGGGTCTGTCCGCCCACGGACAGCGCGTAGCGGTAAGTCAGGCGCTGGTGCGCGTCCACGAACAAGGCCAGGGTGAAGCGGCCGGGCTCCGCGGACTGCATCGCGTAGCGCAGCGGCTCGGCCTCCAGGCCGGTGACCTCGTCCAACAGCACCAACTCCACCGTCGCGTCGGGGGGCGTGTTGGGCGGTACGGTCACCTGCCAGTGCACCCGCGCCTGCGGATACGGCGTGGCCAGCGGCTCGGGCGCGGCGGTCTCCGCGGGCGCGGCCGTGGTCGTGACGGCCCCCTGGCCCTGGCACGCGGCCACGGCCCCTAAAAGCCAAATCCCCACGAACCCCCAACACAGCCAAACACGAAGGGAGGACATACGCGACCTCCGAAAGTCAGGTCTCCGACGCGCGGCCGCGCTCGGCCAGACGCACCAGCAACAGGCCCAGGTAGTACAGACCTACCAGGGGCGCCAACACCAGCAGCATGTTCACCGGGTCCGGGGTCGGGGTGATGACCGCGGCCAGCACGGCCAGGGCGACGATGACCTCCCGGCTGTGGGCCCGCAAAGTGCGATAGCGCACCCAGCCCAGGCGGGCCAGCAGGTAGAGAATGAGGGGCGTCTCGAAGGCCAGGCCCACCCAAAAGAGCACGCCGGTCACGAAATGGATGTACGACGCGGGCCGGGGCGCGGTGGAAATGCCCATGAAGTTGAGCAGGAAAGGCAGGGCCACGGGCAGCATGACGAAGTAGGCGAAGGCCATGCCGGCGACGAAGAAGAGCAACACCAACGGCAAGGCCAGCAGGCCCCAGATTCGGGTGCGGGGGTGCAGGCCGGGCGCGATATACAAATAAAGTTCAAAGTAAATGTAAGGCAGGGCCAACACGAACCCGGCCAGCATGGCCACCCGCATGGTCACGCCCAGGGGTTCGGTGACCTCGATGGCCTGCAAATGCTCCAGCCCACCGATGGGGCGGGTGAGGAAGGCCAGCAACTGGGGCAGGAACGCGAACGCGAGGGCCACGGCCAACAGGTAGGCCAGCAGAGCCCGAAACAGGTGCGGCCGAAAGGCGTCCAGGTGCTCGGCCAGCGAGCGAGGGTTTTGCACCGCGGTTTCCAGCGCGGTGCCCAGGTCGTGCTCTTCCGGTGGCGTGGTGAAGAAGCGCACCA
>JAADEN010000233.1 GCA_013153375.1 Chloroflexota bacterium
CATACCTCAACACCTCCGTCCGGCCGCGCAGTTCGCGCACGCTGCGCAGGCCCAGGGCGCGCAGGATGTCGCGCAGGCGTTCGGCCAGGGCGTGGTAGAAGTTGCTCAGCCGCAGCGCGCCCCAATCGGGCGACACCAGCAGCGACAGTTCGGGATCCGTGGTGGTCAGGCCAAAGGGGCAGCCCCGGCCGCGCTCGCAGTTGCTGCACCGGGTGCAGCCCATGGCCACCAACTCCGCAGTACCCAACACCACGCCGTCCGCGCCCAGGGCGATGATCTTGGCAATGTCGTCCGCGGTGCGCAGCCCGCCGCTGGCGATCAGGGTGATCTCGTCGCGGATGCCTTCCTGAAGCAAGAACTTGTGCACTTTGGGGATGGCCAATTCGATGGGCATGGCGATGATCTTCTTGGCCACCTCGGGCGCGGCCCCCGTGCCGCCGTAGGAGCCGTCCACATGCAAGATGTGCGCGCCCGCGTAGTAACTGCCCACGGCCACCATGTCCACATCCGTGGGCGTGGAGACTTTCACCGAGACCAGCGCGTCGGGGTTGATGGTCTTCACCCAGTCCACATGCTTGCGGTGGTCCTCCACCGAATACACCGAGTGGAAGGGGAAGGGCGAGAACAGGCTCACCCAGGGCACGCTCTCCCGCATCTCGGCCACGGCCACCGTGGCCTTGTCGCCCAGCAGGTGCCCGCCCAGGCCGGGCTTGGCGCCTTGCGCGTACTTGAACTCCACGATGCGGGCGTATTGGATGGTCTCCTCCCGCACGCCGAACATGCCCGTGGCGATTTGGGTGATGACATGCTCTTTGTAGGGCACCAACGCGGGCGGATAGCCGCCCTCGCCCGTGCTGGTGAAAGTGTTCCACTCCTGGGCCACGCGGGCCCGAGAGACCATCACCTGCTCGCTCACCGAGCCGAAGGACATGCCGCCGCCGTACCAGGGCACATCAATGGTGATCTTGGGGTCGTAAGGTCGCCGGTTCAGAGGCAGCGACAGGTCAATTTCCGCGTCCGCGGGCAAACGCTGCGCAGGAGGCAGGAACTTGAACCGCAGACGGTCCAGGCCGCCGCCCGACTTGCCCACCCGATGCTCCAGATGCTCGGGGTAACGCCCCGTGCGGGCCGCCTCCCAGGTCGCCAGGATCAACTCCGCGGGCCAGCGCGCGTCGCCCAACGCGGGGGGCAGCCCGTACTTCAGCGAAGCCCAGATGCGCCGTCCGGCCTCCAGGGCCGCGGTGTGCTTGGCCACGATGCGTTGCAAGGCCTCGTTCGCGCTCATGGATGCACCTCCGCTGTGGGCATGGCCGCGGGCCGGGGCGCAGCCCCGTCCCCCGCGGGGAAGCCCTCGATGTCGCCGAAGGCTTCGCGCTCCAAATCGGTCTGGAACATGGCCCGCCCCATCTCGCCGCGCAGGCGGCGCACATCCCGCAGGCCCATCGCGCCCAGCACCTCGAGCAACTGATCCCGCCACGACGCGGCCAGGTTCTTGAGCCGCTGCACGCCCCAGTCTTCGGGCAGCGGCCGCGGCAGGCGATACCCGTCCGTGGGCGTGCGAAAGGGCCCGTCGAAGCGGGCCTGCAAGGCCACCAGCACGGGCGTGTCCAGCAGCACCGCGTCCAGCCCCAGGATGATGGCCTTGGGCACATGCTCGGCCGCGATGATCCCGCCGCTGCCCAGCAGCGTGACCGCGTCGCGCACGCCCCGCTGGACGAAGAAAGTGTGCGCCTCTCGGATGCCGTCCATCACGAAGCGCCCGTCGGGCAGCCGGCCGTGGTAATCCGCGCTCAGGTGGAACACCCGCAGGCCCGCGGCGTAGGCGGCCTCGAGGGTGGCCCGGTCGCCGAAGGGCAGGCGCACCATGAGCAAAGCCTGGGGGAAGCGCTCTTGGGCCGCGGCCGCGAGCGCGGCGTCCCAGCGGGCCAGTTCCACCAGGCGGGGCGGGAACGCCACCGCGTCCAGATCCGCGGCCGCGGTCAGCACAGGCACCACCTCTGGCCCGGGGTCGGACACCTGCCGCAGCGCGTCCACGGGCAGCAGGGCCAGCGTATCCAGTTCCCGGGCCGCGCGGGCCACGATGCGGGCCAGCGCGGGTTGCTCGGCCACCCGCGGCAGTTGGTCGAACCCCAGCGGCAGCGGGATGGCGAACACCCGCGGCGCTTCCACGGGCTCGCCGTCGGGCCCAAAGGCCAGATACTCGGGCCGCGCGCCGATGTCCACCAGGGTGGAGATGTACTCCCGGCCGTGGATGCCGTCTCGGGTGGGGCGCACGATCTCCGACATGTCGGTCCACATGCCGTCCCAGCCAGGGCCGCCGAACTTGCCGCGATAGCCCGCGCCCCGCACGGGAACCCGTCCCGTACGGGCTTCGTAGGCCACCGTGTCCACCACCTTGGCCGTAAAGTACATGTCCCCCAACTTTTGGCGCTCGGGGTGCGGCGCGATCTGCACCACATCGGGGTACTGGGTGGTGCAGCGCAGGCAGCCCACGCACAGATGGGGCCGGGGAGCGAAGCCGCCGATGGGGCCCGAGAACACGCCGTAAATGCACGGACGGCTGGTGATGAGGGCCTTGTCGCCGCGATGATGGAAGATCTCCCGCAGCAAAAGCCAGGCCAGGCGGTGCTTCTTGACCTTGACCTGAAAGCGGGGCGGCCAGGCCGCGATGTCGGGCGCATCCCGGGTTTCGATGTGATAGCGGTGGTACAGAGTTTCGGCAGAAGAGGTCGGCATAACTCCCTCCTGGGCGGCTTAAACACAACAGGCACGCCGGGCGTGCCTGCTGGCTGCCGCGATACGCGTATCTGTCTGGGCCGCCCTTCCTGACGCGCGACCAGGGTCTTGACCCTGGGCCACTGGGCCGTCCTTGGCCCCTCCGTCACCGGACGGTTTTCGGTACGGCCCTTTGCCGGAAGGGGAAGAGCGAGGCCCGTGGCCAGGCCTCGGAGGCATCCGCTGAACAATCCGATTTTCCCCGGCGGTGTGCCCGGCCCGCGGCCAGGGGCTGCATCCTGGCCCGCGGACCGTCCGCTCGGGTTAGCACTCCCCTCGCGAGGAGGAACCTCCACCTCGTAACCTCGCCGCGCCGAAGGGCGACGAGGCCCAGCCGCTACTCTTCCTATGCGATTGTCCGCGCGGCCGTAGCCGCGGCTGCCGTGCATTCTATCCGCGGCCGCCCCGACTGTCAAGGGAGACCGCGCTTTCACGATGGTACAATCGGCCGATGTGCAGGAGGCGTTCATGACAGCGAGCACGCCATCGGCTCCGCCCCGGCCGTGGCTGGCCCACGGCCTGCTCTTGCTCACGGCCGCGGTGTGGGGCCTGGCCTTCGTCGCGCAGCGCGCCGGCATGGCCTATGTGGGGCCGTTCACCTACAACGCGGCCCGCTTCGCGCTGGGCGCGGCCGTGCTGGAGGTGCTCCTGCGCGGCCTGCAGGCCCGGACGCGGCGGCCGCGGCCCCAGGCCCACATGCGCCACGGCCTGCTGCTGGGCCTCCTCATCTTCGCGGGCGCGTCGTTGCAGCAGGCCGGGCTGGTCTATACCACCGCGGGCAAGGCCGGCTTCATCACCGGCCTGTATGTGGTGCTGGTTCCCCTGCTGTCCGCGCTGGCGGGCCGGCGGGTGCCGCGGGCCGTGTGGTGGGGCGCGGGCCTGGCCGTGGTCGGGCTCTATCTGCTCAGCGGCGCGGAGACCTGGCGGCTCGCCAAGGGCGACCTGCTGGTGCTGTTGAGCGCCTTCTTCTGGGCCCTGCATGTGCTGGCCGTGGACCGCTTCGGCGGGCAAAACGACAGCCTGCGGTTGGCCGCGCGGCAGTTCTGGGTCGTGGCCGCGCTGAGCGCAGGGGTGGCCTGGCTGGGGGAACGGCCCGCCTGGGCCGGGCTGTGGGCCGCGGGGCCCGCGATTTTGTACGGCGGGCTGATCTCGGTGGGCGTGGGCTACACCCTCCAGGTCGTGGCCCAACGCCGGGCCGAGCCTGGCCTCGCGGCCATCATCCTCAGCCTGGAGGCCGTCTTCGCGCTGCTGGGCGGCGTGGTGCTGTTGGGCGAGGCCCTGACCACCCGCAGCCTGGTGGGCGCGAGCCTCATGCTGGCGGGCATGATCCTGGCCCAACGCGGCGCGACCGCGGCCCGAGTGCAAGATTTTCGTTAAAATGCCCGCTTTTTGGTTGCACTGGACGCGCGGGCTTGCTACAATGAAGGCAAGATGTGACCCCACTCGCGGAGGACGCTGATGCCCACACCCGAATACGACTTGCGCTATTGGGAAGCCGCGCTGGAGGAACTGGAAGCCTACCTGCCGAGCCCCGAACTGTTCTGGAATCTGGATGTCGCCCCGCCTCCGGGCGAGCCCGCGTATCCGCCGCTGACCGTGGGCAACCTGCTCCTGGCGCGGCAGCGGCTGCAGCGGCCTTTGCCGCCCGAACTGGAGGCGCGGCGCGCGGCGCTGGAGCAACGCCTGCAAGACCTCATCGCCCAATGGCGGGCCAACTGGCGGCGCAAGGCGGCCAAGGAACTGGAGATGCGCGCCCGGCTGTGGGCCCAATACATGGACGAGTGCGCGCAAAGCCAGGCCGAAGCGGCCTACTACCCCAGCGAGGTGCGCAACCGGGTGCTGGCCGACCTGCTCATGCACGAGGGCGAGGCCGACCTGCCCGCGGCCGCGGAACTGGTGGCCTACGCGGACACGCGCTTGCGGGCGCGCTTCGAGCCCGGCCCCTTCATCTGGGACGCCGAACTGGCCCCGGCTTTTCCGCAGCCGCGCTTCTGGTATCTGTACGGACGCCCCTCCCACTGCGGCTAAGAAGCCGCGCGGACCTCGCCCGGCCCCCGGCCCCGCCCGGAGGGCATCCCCCGCCGCCTGGAGCCGGCCCCAAAATGGCCGCGCGCCCGCGGCAGAACATTGACGGCCTGGCCGGCTTGTGCTACAATACGGGCCGCACGCGCCCCCATCGTCTAGAGGCCTAGGACGCCGCCCTCTCAAGGCGGTAACCGGGGTTCGAATCCCCGTGGGGGCATGTTCGGTTCCGGCTCCGACCTTCATCGGAGCCGGAGTATTTTAAGGAACCGCGGCGCGGGCCGCGGTTTTGTTAGAAAAATCTATGAAGTTTGACGAACAAGCCGGATTATGTGAGATGAGAAGGCAGTTTTTGGTAAAATGAAAGAGACACTCCCATGGAAGGCGTCACAGTTGAAAGGGACGCGACAGACGACAAACGAAGGGTGGATACAGTTAGTTTAAGGAGTTGAACCGTGGCTGGTATGGAGCGTTTTACGCAACGCGCGAAACGGGTTTTGGCGTTGGCCCATGAAGAGGCCGAACGCATGCGTCATCAACATATTGGCACCGAGCACCTGTTGCTGGGCCTCATCCGCGAGGAAGGCGGGGTGGCCGGACGGGTGCTGCGCGCCTTGGGCGTCGATTTGGATCGCACGCGCGACATCGTCCAGCGCCTGGCCGGAGCGGGTCGGGGTTCGGGCGAGGGGCGCCTGGAACTGTCCAAAGGCACCAAGCGCGTGCTGGAATACGCGCTGGAAGAGGCCCAGCGCATGGGACACTCGTATGTCGGCACCGAACATTTGCTGCTGGGCCTGCTGCGCTACGACGAGGGTATGGCTCTGCGGGTGTTGGCCCGCCTGGGCATCACCAAGGAGCAGATCCGCCGTCAGACGCGGCGCATTCTGCGCGAAGGGGCGCGGCCCCGGCCCGAACGGTCGGCCGCGGGCAGCAGCGGGCGGCGGCAGGAAAAGGGCCGCAAGACGCCCCTCATCGACCAGTTGGCCACCGACCTGACCGCGCTGGCCGAGGAGGGCAAACTGGATCCGGTCATCGGCCGGGAAAAGGAGATCGAGCGCGTCATCCAGATTCTGGCCCGCCGCACCAAGAACAATCCCGCGCTCATCGGCGAGCCGGGCGTGGGCAAGACGGCCATCGTCGAGGGCCTGGCCCAGCGCATCGTGGAGGGCAATGTGCCCGCGCCGCTGCTCGGCAAGCGGGTGCTGCGCCTGGATGTGGGCTCGCTGGTGGCGGGCACCATGTATCGCGGCCAGTTCGAGGAGCGGCTCAAGCGGGTCATCGACGAACTCAAAGCCTCGGACGCGATCCTCTTCATCGACGAAATGCACATGCTGGTCGGCGCGGGCGCGGCCGGCTCCGCGGTGGACGCGGCCAACATCTTCAAGCCCGCGCTGGCTCGGGGCGAAATTCAGGTCATCGGCGCGACCACGCTGGACGAGTACCGCAAGTACATCGAGAGCGACGCGGCCCTGGAACGCCGCTTCCAGCCCGTGTATGTGGACGAGCCCACCGAGGAAGAGGCCGTGGCCATCCTCAAGGGCATCCGCTCGGCCTACGAAGAGCACCATCACCTGACCATCTCGGACGAGGCCGTGGAGGCCGCGGTCAAACTTTCGTCCCGCTATGTGACCGACCGCTACCTGCCCGACAAGGCCATTGACCTCATCGACGAGGCCGCGTCTCGGGTGCGCATGTACAAGAGCCCCGCGGCGCAGAAATCCAAAGAACTGGTGGACCAACTGCGCAAGGTGCGGGCCGAGTACGCGCTGGCCCTGGAAAACAACCGCCAGGAAGAGGTCCAGCGCCTGCAATACGAGGAGCAGGAACTCCAACAGCAGTTGGAGGCCCTGCGCACGGGCTGGGATCGCTCGTCCAGCCCGGTGGTCACCGCGGACGACATCGCGGAAGTGGTGTCCATGTGGACCGGCATTCCGGTGTCGCAGATCTCGGAGAGCGAGTCCGAACGCCTCCTCAAGATGGAAGAGGAGTTGCAGAAAGTCATCGTCGGGCAAGAGGAGGCCATCCGGGCCATCGCCAAGGCGGTGCGCCGCGCCCGCGCGGGCCTCAAAGACCCGCGGCGGCCCATCGGCTCCTTCATCTTCCTGGGGCCGACGGGCGTGGGCAAGACCGAACTGTCCAAGGCCCTGGCCCGCTTCCTCTTCGGCAGCGAAGACGCGCTCATCCAAATCGACATGAGCGAATTCATGGAGCGCCACACCGTCAGTCGGCTGGTGGGCGCGCCGCCGGGTTATGTGGGATACGAAGAGGCCGGGCAATTGACCGAAGCGGTGCGGCGGCGGCCTTACTCCATCATCGTCTTCGACGAGATCGAAAAGGCCCATCCCGAGGTCCACAACATGCTGCTGCAGATTCTCGAAGAGGGCCATCTGACCGACGCCAAAGGCCAAAAGGTGGACTTCCGCAACACCATCATCATCATGACCAGCAATGTGGGCGCGGACATGATCAAACGCCAGGGCGGGCTGGGCTTCGCGCTCAAGCGCGACCAGGAGACCGAAGAGCGTTTGCAGTACAAAGAGATGCGCAAGAAGTTGCTCGACGCGCTCAAGCGGGTCTTCCGCCCCGAGTTTCTCAATCGGGTGGACGCGGTCATCGTGTTCCACGCCCTCTCGCCCGAGCACATCCGGCGCATCGTCAATCTGGAACTGGCCAAAGTGCAGGCGCGCTTGACCGAACACGAGATGGGGCTCGAGGCCACGCCGGAGGCCGTGCAGGAGTTGGCCCGCCTGGGATACGATCCCGAGATGGGGGCCCGGCCCTTGCGCCGCGTCATCCAGCAGAAGATCGAGGAGCCCATCTCCGACGGCATCCTGGCCGGGGAATTCAAGTCGGGCGACACCATCGTCATCGATGTGGAGCCGGGCGAAGACGAGGCGCAGATCGTGCTGCGTCGGCAGGACACGCCCGGCGGCGAAGACGACGCCGCGGAACACGAACCGCCCAGCGACGCGCAGCCCGCGCAGGAAGCCACGCTGGCCTGATGCTCACCGAGGCCCAGGCGGCCTCTCGTCCATGTCGGGGCGAGAGGCCGTTTTTGTGCCCGTAGCCCTTTCTCCAAGGAGACCGCGACATGAGCGAGATTTTCGTCTCCACCCACCCCCTGGTGCTGCACGAACTCAGCATCTTGCGCGACCGAGACACGCCCCCGCCCGCGTTTCGGGCCGCGCTGCACCGCATTTCCCTCTTGCTCTTGCAATCGGCCACCGTGGACCTGCCCACCCGCAAGGTCATCGTCCAAACGCCGCTGGAAAGCGCGGAAGGGCTGACCCTGGACGCGCGCGTGGGCTTCGCGCCCATCTTGCGGGCCGGGCTGGGCATGGTCAACGCGGCCCTGGAAATCTTGCCCGAAGCCGAGGTCTGGCACCTGGGCTTCTATCGCGACGAGACCACGCTGCAGCCCGTGCGCTACTACAGCCCCCTGGGCGAGCAGCCCCTGCCCGAAGTGATGTATGTGCTCGACCCCATGCTGGCCACGGGCGGTTCGGCCGTGGCCGCGATCCGGGAACTCAAACTCCACGGCGCGCAGCAGGTCAAGTTCGTCGGCGTGCTGGCCGCGCCCGAAGGCATCGCACGCGTGCGGGAAGCCTATCCCGATGTGGCCCTCTATCTGGCCGCGGTGGATCGGGCCTTGAACGAGCACGGTTACATCCTGCCCGGTTTGGGAGACGCGGGCGACCGCCAGTTTGGCACAGCCTAACCTGAAACGCGGGACGACCACCCACCTCGTCCGACAATAACCCAAGGAGGTTACTCATGGCGTCCCGCGTGTATTCCCTTTGGCGTTGGGGTTTGTTGGGGGGAGGACTCTCCGTGCTGGCCGGCCTGCTGGCCGCCTGCCGACCCTCGCCCGCGACCCCGGCCACGACCGATCCCAGCCGGGATTTGGTGGCCACGCAAGTTGCCCTGATCATGACCCAGACCGCGGTGGTCGTGCCGGCCACGCCCATCCCGCTGCCCGCCACGCCCACGGTGACCCCCGCGGCGCCGACGCCCGCGCCGCCCACCCCGGTCCCGCCGACGCCGGAGCCCACCCTGCCGCCCACGCCCTACGGCGGCCCTTGCT